>CANQTE010000006.1 GCA_947626695.1 uncultured Bacilli bacterium
CGTCAATATTTAAAGTAAGAAAAAATATAGCCTAAACTATATTCTCTTCTTATGATTAATTAATATTTCATCTAATATATTTTTCGCTGCATTATATTCTAAAGTTATTGCTTCTAAAAGAGCAGGTTTATTTAAATTATAAGCGTAATAAGATTTTATTTCATCTCTTCTTATATTCATTAAATTTTCTAAATATGTAATATATCTATCATCTTCAAAAGTATCAAAATAATCAAAAATACTATCTAAACGATTAAGCATAAATTCTATTTTTCTAGGTACTCGATGAAAAGATACACCTAAAACATTTAATAAAAGATCATAATATTTTTTAGCATATTCATATCCTTGTTCTTCTTCTATTTTTAAAGCATTTTTTAATATAATTTTACTTAATTCTCTTTCACTATAATTATTATCTACCATAAGGGGTTCCTCCTATCAATGTGTATTATACTAACATAGTATTTAGAATATGTCAATCTACACCAATGGTATTTACTCAAAATTAATTTAATGATTGGACTTATTAATTCTCATTGTAAATGCAATAATAAATTTTTATATTAAATCATATTTAAATTCATAACTATGTTATTAATCTATAACATAGTATTTTTAATTTTAGTTAATGCTCTTTTTAAAGAATTTCTTTGATCTTCATAAGTAGGCTCATCATTTAAAAGTTTTATTTTTTCTTCCAAAGCTAATATTAACTCTTTATTTTCTTTTATTAATTCTGTTAATTTAGTTTCATTTTGCTTTAATTTTTTAATTTCACTTTCTTCTAATTCTTTAGTAATTTTAAGATCATTAAGTAATTCCCGAATGTTAGATAAACTATATGCTAATACTCCTTTTTCATAATCTCCTGGATTATCAATAAACATATAATTAAAGAGTAAATTATAAAATTTATAAATTACTATAGACATAAAAAGAGAAATAATAGTAACAGGTATTTGATTAAATAAATCCTTAGTTACCACAAAATCATTTTCACTTAATTCAATTTTTTCGATTGTTTTATAATCCTCTTCATAGAAATCTTCTGAATTTAAAGAGTTTTTTTCCTCAATTTCTTTATTTTCTCTTATTCCTAGCCTTGATAAATCAATATCTAAATATTCTTTAATAGGAATGGATTTTATATTACTTAAATCATAAGTGCTAACTGTTCTAGTATAGAAATTTCCATGTTGAGTAAAAGGACTATACTCTTTTAAATATACACCAATTCTTGGATTTTGTTCATATACTAATGTAATAGAAGTTTTATCATTACTAGCATTATAAATAGTATAACGAGTTAAATTTTTTTTGATAATTCCAGCATCTTTTCCAATCTTAAATGAAGCTAAAATTAAAGATACTATTATACTTGTTGAAAGTCCTAAGGATGCTATAAATTTAGTAAGTTTAATATAAGTTTCTTTTCTATTTTGAGGATATCTTTTTAAATTTTCTCTACTTTCTAAAACTGATATTCTTAAGTCAGAAGCTTCTTTTAAATAATCTTTTACTTTTTCTTCTAATTTTACAATCAAAGAAAGACATTCTTCAAGAGATACATTAGAATATACAATTTCTTTAATTAATTCTAAATTAGCATAATTAGCTTCTATTCCTATCGCATCTAACTTGTTAAGTATAGAGTTAATTAATGTATATTTAGAATCTTGTAAATTCATTGTTTCTAGTTCTTTTCGTACCATAACATCTATATTAATTAAATGAATTTCATTATCACTTAATAATTTTAAAGTTAAACTATCTCCAGTTGCTTTAATTTCTTCTTTAATAAAATTATAAGTTATTAAATAAATATCTGTAATTAAAGGTTCTTCTATTCTATAATCTAAAGTATTAGAATTAACTAATTTTGTTAATAATGCAACTAAACTCGTTCTTAATTCATCAAAATCTTTTGTGTTTTTTTCTTTTTTAGATAAAAAAATTTTTAAAGAATTAGTAAAAGATGCAATTTTTAAATAAATTTCATATTGCATCATAGTTACTAAAAGTTTATTTAATTCAAAACTTGCATTAATATAAATTTGCTCTAAAAAAGCACTTTGATTTAAAGAAACACTACTCTGATATTGATAACTATTTTCAACTTCTCTTTGGCAATTATTAATAATTTCTGTTTTTCTATTTTCAAATTCTATAACATTTAAGCCTATATTTTTTAATTTAGCAATTGTTTTTTCAACTTTAAGTAAGATACTATTATAATTCATAGCTTGATCCATCATAACCACCCTTATTTAAATTATAGCATTAATAAACTATGTTAGCAATAATATTTTTTTACTATTTTATTAAGCTTAATCTTGGAGTAAAACTATTATTTAATTTATTTAATAACTCTCTTATTTCTTTATCTAGTTTAATATTACTTGTATTATTAAAACCAATAATAGTTATAATAGGTTCTTCTTTTTCTTTTAAAATAACACTTATTTTAATATCATTAATAGTTTTATTTAAAACTCTATAATAACCTTCTCCATTTATTAAACGCATCTCTTCTTCTAAATAAGGAGTATTATTTAACATATTATAAATTCTTAAAATAGTACTATTATTTAAATTATATAATTCATGTTTTTGCCAAGATAAAAAGTAAGTTTTATAAAAATATTCTAAATCAGACATATATCTTTCTTTATTAAAAAAATTAAACATATCTATATCTAAAGTACTATTTATATCTATAGGAATAATAAGTTCATAAATATGAGTATTAACTTGTTTTATTATAGTTACTGCATGATTTATAAACTTTTCAATTAATAACTTATCTAAATAGTGAATTTCTATTAAACTAGAGGTAAATCCATTAGTAATATAATTATAAGTAAATGTATATTTAATATTTTTATATATTAAAATTATTTTAGAGGAAGATATTAAAACACGCATATTCTCTTTATTTGCATATTTTATTAAAAGATTAAGATTAAGAGCATTCTCTGATATTACCTCAATAGAAAAACTATTTAATTTACTTATTAAATAACTTAGATTATAAATAATCTTTTTATAAAAGTTTAAATCTTTTAAGCAAGTATCATTTATAACTTTAAATTTAACTAAATCTGTATTTATTTGATAATTTAACTCCATTTTCTTTCCTCTTTTAAAAAAATATGTTACTTATTTCCTTGTAACATATTTAGTAAATCAATTTTAAATTTATCTTTTGAGGCATTAGCCTTAGAAATCATTATTCCTTTATAAGTAGTAAGTTCACTCATATGTCCTTCAAGTAATATTTCTGTTGGAGTAATAGTATCTAACATAACCGTTCCCTCTTTTACATAAACTGTATAGAATAATTTAACTTCTCCATGCACAGCCGCGAACATTTTATCACTTGGTAATTTAAGCTCATATTTTTCTGTGTGTTCTTTTTTATTTGTACTTACAAGCTCACCAATAAAATTACCACTTCTAAGTGCTGGATAATACTCAAAGTTTAATTTTTTGAAAGCTAGCATATTATACTTTTTTAATGCCCTTTCTAGTTTTTTAAACTCGTTTTCGTTTACATAATCTAAAACATAACCTTTCATAATTTAACCCCCTATATCAATTACGAACTAATTATACCACATTTTTGATTATTTGTCAAATATGCGTAAATTTAAGAGATTTTAATCAAATGTGCTTGACTTTATCTCTGATACTTTAATTATAGCATATTTCCCCTATTTTGTCAAATTATCGGACCAATTAAGATTATTTTGTAATGTTTTTAAAGCTTCTATTAACTCATATATTAACTCTTTTATTTGTTTATTTGTTAAATCACTTTCTAATAAAGCTAAAAATTCAGGATATATCATTTTTAAAGTATTATCTTCACATAATATAAGTCTTGAGATAAGATTTAGAGTAGATATTACAATTTCCGTTGTTAGATTATTTTCAATATTAGGAATTTGTAAAATATTTAGAAACTCATTACTTTCTAATACTAACATAGTTTTATCTACATATATATAGCTTGGCATAGAACTTGTACGATAATCTCTTGCATTTAAAGTAATAGACTTACTTTCTTCTCCTAAAAGTAATTTACTTTCTAAGTCATAATCCATAAAATATAAAGAATACTTATAAAAAATTAAGCTTTCTTTCATATTTTCATATTTTTTATTTTGAATTATAGTATTAAGTAAACTTAATATTAGTTTATTAATATCTGTTTTAAGTGTTTTGGCATAACTTACTAGGTCATCACCATTTATATATTCAAAAATATTTAGAAGTCTAATATGAAAACATTGAGGGATAAATCCAAGAGGAATTAAGATTGGTTCTTCTATTTGTTTATCTTTATTTAGTTTTTTAATTATTTCTTCTATTTCAAAATTTTTATCTAAAAAAACTAAATACTTTTTCTCTTCATTTATTAAATTATTTAATTCTACTAAGCTTGTATTATATTCGATAGTTTCTTTACCATTTATTTCTAATTCGGCTAAATTAATATAATAAGCTTCAATTTTTTTTTCTAATTTATATAATTCACTCAAATAATAATCTAAATTCATAACCTAAAACTCCCTAAAAAATAGTATATCACTAAAAGCAAAAAAGTAAATAAAAAGAAAGCAATTATTCTTCACTTTCTTCTATTTCTTCATCTATAGTATTATCTTCTGTGTCTGTTAGATTATCATTTGATGTATCAATTTCTACTTCTTCTTCTGTGTTAGTATCTTCAGCACTTATTTCTTCAGAATTTTCTTCTTTTTCGCTTCCATCTTCAAGTAATTTATCTTCTAAAAATTCTTGAGCGTCATCTTCCATGAACTCTTTTTCTAAATATATATCAATATCACTATATTCTTTAGAACCTGTCCCGGCTGGTATTAACTTACCTATAATAACGTTTTCTTTTAAGCCTCTTAAATAATCTACTTTACCTTTAATTGCAGCGTCAGTTAAAACTCTTGTTGTTTCTTGGAATGAAGCTGCTGAAAGGTAGCTATCTGTTTCAAGAGAAGATTTAGTTATACCAAGCATAATTGGACGACCTGTTGCGGGGATACCACCACTTAAGATTACAGGTTTATTTCCTTCCGTAAAGTCATGCATTGAAACAGTCAAACCTTCAACAAACTCTGTATCTCCAGCATCAATAATTCTTACTTTATTAATCATTCTCTTAACGATAATTTCAATATGTTTATCGTTAATATCAACACCTTGTAATTTATATACTGATTGAATTTCTTTTAAGATATATTCTTCTGCTGTTAATGGGTCTGTAACTGCAAGTAATTCTTTTGGAGCAATAGAGCCTTCGGTAAGTTTTTCACCGGCTACAACTTTATCTCCTACTTCAACTCTAAGCTTAGTATTATAATTAGTTATATGTTCACGAATGCCGGCTTCATTTTCGACAACAACTTTATGTTTTCCACCTAATTCTTCAATAGCAATTACTTTACCATTAATCTCCGCGATAGTAGCTTTATATTTAGGAGTTCTCGCCTCAAATAATTCTTCAACACGAGGTAAACCTTGAGTAATATCATCTCCACCTGCAACACCACCTGTATGGAAAGTACGCATAGTAAGTTGGGTACCTGGTTCACCAATTGATTGGGCTGCCATAATACCTACAGCTTCACCAGTTTCAACTAAATTACCTGTTGCTAAGTTACGACCATAACATTTTTGACATACACCATTTTGAGTTTTACAAGTTAAAATACTTCTAATTTCAACTTTCTTTATACCTGCTTTAATAATTTTACTAGCAATATTTTCTGTTATAAGTTCATCTTTATCAACAATTACTTCTTTAGTTTCAGGGTCAATTACTTTTTTAGAAGTATATCTTCCTAAAATTCTTTCTTGTAAAGATTCAATTACAGAACCGTCTTTATCATTAACTAAGTCATATACTTCTACACCAGATATAGTACCACAGTCAAATTCTTTAACAATTATATCTTGAGCAACATCAACTAAACGACGTGTTAAATAACCAGAATCGGCGGTACGTAGTGCTGTGTCGGCAGAACCTTTACGAGAACCGTGAGTTGATAAGAAGAATTCAGATACATCTAGACCTTCAATGAAACATGAAGTAATAGGTATTTCAACAGTAGAACCATCTGGCTTTGCCATTAAGCCACGCATACCAGCAAGTTGAGTAAAGTTTGAAATAGAACCACGAGCATTTGAATTCATCATCATGAATATTGGATTATCAAAATCATTAGCAGATATTTCTTGAAGTTCTTTTTTAACTTCTTCATTTGCTTCAGTCCATATTTCAATAACACTGTTATAACGTTCTTCATCGGTAATAAGACCACGTTTAAATTGTTTATTAACTTTTTCAACTTTTTCTTTAGCATCAGCAATAATTTTAGGTTTCTTTTTACTTCTTACTATATCAGAAACAGATACAGTAATACCTGCGACAGTAGAATATTTAAAGCCTAAATCTTTTAATTTATCAAGCATAATAGATGTTTCAGTAGTTTTATATCTTTTAAATACTTGAGCTATAATCCACTCTAAAGTTTTTTTAACAAATGGTTTAGATAATTCCATTTTAGAAATTACTTCCGGAATATTTTCTCCCATTGGAATAAAGTATTTATTAGGAGTAATACCTTCTATATTATCTTTAGTTCCTTCATTTACATAAGGAAAAGAATCCGGTAATATTTCATTAAAGATTATTTTACCAACTGTTGTAACTAAATATTTATCTAATTGTTCTTCTGTAAATAATTTATATTTGAAAGAACGAACTGGAATAGCAATACGAGTATGTAAAGTTATTTCTCTTCTTTCATAAGCCATCAGTGCTTCATTAGTATTTTTATATACTTTACCTTCGTTTTCTTCGCCAGATTTTTCAATAGTTAAGTAACAGTTTCCTAATACCATATCTTGAGATGGTGTAACAATAGGTTTTCCATCTTTAGGATTTAAGATATTACTTGCCGATAACATTAGAATACGAGCTTCTGCTTTAGCTTCTTCAGATAATGGAATATGCACGGCCATTTGGTCTCCATCAAAGTCAGCATTAAATCCTGTACAAACAAGTGGGTGTAAACGAATAGCTTTTCCTCCAACAAGTTTTGGTTCAAATGCTTGAATACCTAATCTATGAAGTGTTGGAGCACGGTTTAATAAAACTGGGTGTTCTGTGATAACATCTTCAACAATATCCCAAACACATTCATCACGCGTATCTATTAACTTTTTAGCACCTTTAATATTATGAGCAAGTCCTCGTTCAACTAAGCCATGAATAACATGAGGCTTAAATAATTCAAGGGCCATTTCTTTTGGTAATCCACATTGATACATCTTTAAGTTTGGTCCAACAACAATAACAGAACGACCAGAATAATCAACTCTTTTACCAAGAAGATTTTGACGGAAACGACCTTGTTTACCTTTTAACATACTAGATAAACTCTTTAAAGGACGATTACCCGCGGCCGTTATACTTCTACCACGACGACCATTGTCAAATAATGAATCTACTGCTTCTTGAAGCATACGTTTTTCATTTTGAACAATAATAGTTGGAGCACCTAATTCTAATAGTTTTCTTAAACGATTATTACGATTTATAATACGACGATATAAATCATTTAAATCAGATGTTGCAAAACGTCCACCATCTAATTGAATCATAGGACGAAGTTCAGGTGGTATAACAGGTAGAACATCTAAAATCATCCATTCAGGTTTATTTCCACTTTCTTTAAATGCTACTAAACAATCTAAACGTTTAACTAAACGAACTCTTTTTTGACCTGTTGCATTTTCAAGTTCACTTTTTAGCTTGTCTATTTCTTTATCTAAATCAACCATCATTAATAATTCTTTGATAGCCTCTGCTCCCATACCAACTTTGAAAGAATTACCATATTTTTCATAATAAGCACGATATTCTTTATCAGATAAAGTTTGTTTTTGTTCTAAAGGAGCATTTCCTGGGTCTATTACAACATAACTAACAAAGTATAATACTTCTTCTAAGTCTCTTGGAGACATATCAAGTACTAAACCCATTTTAGATGGAACACCTTTAAAGAACCAAATATGAGAACAAGGGGCAGCAAGTTCAATATGACCCATTCTCTCACGACGAACACGTGATTTAGTTACTTCAACTCCACATCTATCACATATAACATTTTTATATCTTAATCTTTTATACTTACCACAAGAACACTCATAATCTTTAGTAGGGCCAAATATCTTTTCACAGAATAAACCACCACGTTCAGGTTTAAGCGTACGATAGTTGATAGTTTCTGGTTTTTCAACTTCACCATAAGACCAACTACGAATCTTTTCTGGTGAAGCTATACCTATCTTAATTCCTTTAAAATTATTAACATCTATCATTTATTACACCTCTTCCCCGAAATCTTCTTCTATTTCCTCTAAATCTTCAGCATCTGGCTCTTCATCGAAGTCATCATCAAATTCGTCGTCATCACTATCATAATCATCCATGATATCATAGTCCTCATTTGGCATATCGTCTAACTCGTCATCTTTAACTTCAATTTTACCATCTCTAAGTGATGCTTCAGTATCTATTTCGTCAATTTTAACTGTATCTTCTTTTTCTTCTTCTTCCTCAAGTACTTTAAATTCCACGACATTATCGTCATTATCAATTATTTGCATATCTAATCCTAATGCTTGGAATTCTTTAATTAATACACGGAAACTTTCTGGAACACCAGCTTGATTAACTGTTTTACCTTTAACAAGTGCTTCATAAACTTTAACACGACCTATAATATCATCAGCTTTAACAGTTAGGATTTCTTGTAAAACATGAGCAGCACCATAAGCATATAATGCCCAAACTTCCATTTCTCCAAAACGTTGACCACCAAATTGAGCTTTACCACCAAGTGGTTGTTGAGTTACTAATGAATATGGTCCAGTTGCTCTTGCATGTAATTTATCGTCAACCATATGATGTAATTTTAACATATACATGACACCAACAGATATTCTTTGGTCAAATGGCTCTCCTGTACGTCCATTATAAAGGACTGTTTTACCATCTTTTTCCATGCCTGCTTTATCCATTTCTTTTCGGATGTCGTCCCAAGTAGCACTGTCAAATACTGGAGTCGCATAATGAACACCTTGAAGTTTTCCCGCCATACCTAAATGTAATTCTAAGATTTGACCAATATTCATACGAGATGGAACACCTAGAGGGTTTAACATAACATCAACTGGTTTACCATTTGGTAAATAAGGCATATCTTCTTCTGGTAAAATTAATGATATAACACCTTTATTACCATGACGACCACTCATCTTATCTCCAACTTGTATTTTACGTTTTTGAATTATATAAACACGAATTATTTTAGATACTCCAGCAGGAAGTTCATCAGAGTTTTCTTTAGTATATATTTTAACATCATGAACTATACCCGCGGCACCATGTTCAACTCTTAATGATGTATCACGAACTTCTCTTGTCTTTTCGCCAAATATTGCATGTAATAATTTTTCTTCACTAGTTAGTTCTTGCATACCTTTTGGAGTTACTTTACCAACTAGGATATCCCCTTCTTTAACTTCCGTACCAATTCTTACTATACCATTAGAATCTAAGTTTTTACGAGCTTCTTCACCAACATTTGGAATATCTCTTGTTATTTCTTCTGGACCTAATTTAGTATCACGACAATCAATATCATAATGCTCTAAATGAAGAGAGGTATAAACATCATCTTTAACTAATCTTTCATTTAAAATAACAGCATCTTCATAGTTATAACCATTGAATGTCATAAAAGCAACAGTCATATTTTTACCTAAAGCAAGTTCACCTTTTTCGGTTGATGGTCCATCTGCGATAACTTCTCCAGCATGAACTTTATCACCTTTTTTAACTATTGGGTGATGATTTAAGGCCGTAGATGCATTAGTACGTTCAAAATCGGCAAGATAATAAGTATCTTTTCCTTTAGCATTTGCAACAATTATTTTTTTACTATCAGCATAATCAACTACACCATCTGCTTTACAAACGACAGTTGACCCAGAATCACGCGCGGCAATATATTCAACACCTGTTCCGACAATTGGCGCTTCACTTGTTAAAAGTGGTACTGCTTGACGTTGCATATTAGCACCCATTAAAGTACGATTGGCATCATCATATTCAAGGAATGGAATACAACTAGTTGTAATAGCAACAATTTGACTTGGTGCAACATCAACATAATTTACAAGTTCTCTTTTTACCATAACGTTATCGCCATTTAAACGGCATAAGATTTCGTCATTTACAATTCTATTATTTTCATCTAATAAAACAGTAGCTTGAGAAATATAATAATCATGTTCTTCATCTGCAGTCATATAAGTAACTTCACTTGTTACTACACCATCTATTACTTTACGATATGGAGTCATAATAAAGCCATATTCATTAACTTTGGCATAGCCTGCTAAAGATGTAATAAGCCCTATATTTTGACCTTCTGGAGATTCTATTGGACATATACGACCATAGTGACTAGCATTAACGTCACGAACTTCCATACCAGCTCTATCTCTTGATAATCCACCTGGTCCTAAACTAGATAAACGTCTTTTATCTGTTAACTCGGCAATTGGATTTATTTGGTCCATAAATTTAGATAATTGACTTGAACCAAAGAATTCTTTTAAAGCAGCCGTAACTGGTCTAATATTAATTAAAGTCTTAGGTGTAACAGAATCTAACTCTTGAGTAGTCATACGCTCACGAATAACTCTTTCCATTCTTGACATACCAGTCTTAAAGACATTTTGAATTAATTCTCCTACTTGTCTTACTCTTCTGTTTCCTAAATTATCTATTTCATCAGTATTACCAATATTATCAAGTAAATTTAAATAATATGATACAGATGCGTAAACATCAGGTATAGTAAGACGTCTTACATCAACACTATTATCATTACCAATTATTTTAATAATTTTCTCTTTATTCTCTTTATCATATACTAAAACTTCTTGTATTTTATCATACTCATCAAGTTCTTCATTAATTATCGTTTTCTTTAAATTAAAACCTTTAGCAAAAATTGGTTTAATAAGTTCTAATACTTCTTTTGTAACAAGTGTATCTTTACTTACAACAGTATCTTTACCATCTTTAATATCTTCTGCTAGAGTACAACCTAAAAGACGGTCTAAAACATTTAATTTTTTATTAAACTTATAACGACCTACTTTAGCTAAATCATAACGAAATCTATCAAAGAATCTAGTTACTAATTGATTTTTACTACTATCTAATGTTGCTGGTTCTCCTGGTCTTAATTTTTCATAAATTTCAATTAATGCTTCGTCTGTATTACGTGTTGAATCTTTTTCAATGGTATTAGTTAAATAATCATTTTCACCAAATACAGCATAAATATCTTCATCACTTGATAAACCTAAAGCTCTTAAAAATGTAGTTATAGGAACTTTTCTTGTTCTATCAATACGAACATACATAATATTACGAGCATCTACTTCATACTCTAACCATGTACCTTTATTAGGTATTACTTCTCCACTTATAATACGACGACCATTTTTATCTATTTCTCTTTTAAAATAAATAGATGGACTACGTACTAATTGGGAAACAATAACTCTTTCGGCACCATTAATGATGAATGTTCCTGATTCTGTCATTAAAGGCATATCACCTAAGAATATTTCTTGTTCTTTTACTTCTCCTGTTTCATGAATAAATACTCTTGCTTGAACTTTTAGGGGAGCAGCATAGTTTACCATTCGTTCCTTTGCTTCTTTCACAGAATATCTTGGAACATCAAAACTATAATCTCCAAATTCTAAAGAGATATTACCCGTGAATGATTCGACTGGAAATAAGTCCTCAAAGACTTCTTTGATTCCACTTTCCAAAAATTCTTGATAACTCTTTTTTTGAATTTCAAGTAAATCTTGTAACTCCATTGTGTTACGACTCGTAGAGAATGTTCTTCTTTCTCTATGGTCTCCAAATTTTTCAACTTTATAAGCCACGATTTCACCCCAATATCTAAATTTTAGTGCTCATTTAAAGAAAAAACAAATACGTCACCAATTTAAAATTTTAGCAACAAAATATTATTATGTCAATTCTTTTTTAGAAAAAAAATCCAAAAACCTTTACTTTTTAAGACTACTTCAGGTTTTGCAATAATTTTTAGTTCATTTATTATACTTATAGCTCCTTGGTCTTTTCTTATTACAGCCCAAAGTTCCCCTTCAGGGTTTAAATAATTTAAACCTCCTTTTAATATTTCTAAAACTGTTTTTTTACCTGCCCTGATTGGAGGATTAGTAATAATTAAATCAAAAGTTGTAGTAATATCATTATATATATAACTCTCTTTAAAAGAGACACTAACATTATTTAGTTTAGCATTTTCACTTGCAAGTTTTAAAGCTCTTTTATTAATATCTATTCCTGTACCATTTACATTTAAGATTTTACTAAGAACAATACTTATAAAGCCATAGCCACAGCCAACATCTAAAAAGTTATTTATATTCTTTTTATTATTTAAATAAGTATTAACAAGTAAGCTACTTCCATAATCTATTTTATTTTTCGAAAACACACCATTATCGCTTAAAAAAGTAAAACAAGAAGAACCATAGCTATATTTGATGATTTTTCTTTCACTTTTTATATTGTCGTTATTTGTGAAATAGTGATTCAAAGCTCTATCTCCTTTTTTATTTACTCTTAGTATATCAAATAATAATAATTAGTCAAGTAAATATATTATAATTTTATACTTTTATATTTAATAAAACCTATTATACCTATAATAAAGATTAAAACTAAAGAGCCTACTAAAAGATAATTTAATAAATTATTTTCTTTACTATATTCATTTTGTTCCTCTTTATTTTGCTCATTTTTATTTTCCTCAGATTTATTTTCTTCTTTTTCTTTATCTTCGTCAGTATATTCCATATTAGTATTATCTATTGTATACATAAATTTAATTGGCTTATTTTGATAATTTTCATTTGTTACTACCCATGTATAAGTATTCCCATCTTTACTATCAGAATTACTAGATAACACTTTATAATCAGTAGATATATTTATAGTTAATTTATCAAGAGCATTAAGTCCATTTAAACAACTTGCTTCTTTTTCTGTTTCTAATACAAATATATTATCATTTTTTTTGATAGTTACTTCTTTATAACAAGTATTAATAGCCGTAGAATTAATAAAATTATCTCTTGTAAAATTATAACTATAATTTGTGCCATATCTTTTACTATCATTAATAATAGTATTAGTATAATATTCTACACCTTCTTGTTTTCCCTCAACATATGCATCATAATTAGAGTCATTATAATAAGCACGAGTATAATTATTTTCATCAGAATTAAACATTTCTTTATAAGTCATATTACTCCAATCAAGCTTATTATCTTTTTCGTTAGAAGCTACAAATACTTCAACATTTTCATTAAAAGTAGCTTCAATATTTAAATTATAAGTAGCTTCACAACCTGTTAGGACAATCATAAATATAATTAACATTATTATTTTTTTCATAAGAACTCCTTTTTAATCTAATAAATATATATAGCAATTAAATGTATATCCATTTCCATAATAACCGATTGGCTTTGTTTCTGTATAATTAAAGCAACCAGTATTACCCATTTCACAAGCATATTTTCGGCCTTCAGAAGTATGAACAAAATCAACAGCAGTATTTTGTCTGTAGCCCATACCACCTTGACTGATAGACATTGTTCCATCAGCATGTACCGCTTCTACTATTGCAACGTGGCCAAAACCCATGGGCCCTCCTGACCATGATATTATTGCACCAGGCCGAGCATCATTGATATTTGTTGAAATTTTAAACTTACCACTTGTTACTTCTTGTGGTTTACTGCAATAGTCACCACCGTCAACGCGAGTTTCCCAAGTTCTACCATCTCCCATTGTTGCCAGTATTTCTTTTGCTCTACCAGTTGCATACCAAGGGCACTCACCTTCTAATCCTATACCATAATTTGTAGCATCTTGAGCATAATAGTATTTATTATCACGAAGTGGTCTAGTTGTTCTTGCTATATATCCATCAGCATTAGCCACTAATCCATCTTCTGATTTACATGTATTAGCATTAGCTACAATATTTTGAGAATCATAGTAATCATAATTGGCATCATAATCTTCTTTATAAACATAATCGCCTAAAACAAATAATCTAAATTCAGCTTTACGACGACTTTTTAAGCCTTTTGTATACTCAGTACCATAGGAAACGTAATCTTTTATTGAGTTCCATAAACCTTCATAACCATTATCTTTATAAGCTGTAACAATCTTTGCTATCATATTTTTATCACAGCCACTTACATTATAACAGAAAGAAATTAAAGCATCTCTTTGAAATGGTGTGAGTGAAACCCCACTAACCATGGCAACACCACTATCAACACTTTGAGCATGTGTTCCTTCCACTAATTCATAAATTTTTACTTCATTTAATACTTTATCTGGAATACAGTCTCCAGCTTCCATGTTGTATTCTACTCTATTAGTAGTAGAGCTTGTTCCATAACGAAAATAGCCTGTATAATTATTATCAATAATAAACTTATTGGCATCACTTATAGCCCACGTAGTTATACCAGGACCCGCTGTAATTGTTCCATCTGAATAATGTGCAGCGATTTTTCCTGGCAAGCCGTTTACAGTACACTCTTCTCCAGCCATGCCCTCCATAGTTCCTACAAATGTTGATAAGTTAGCCTCATCGGTATCTGTTCTACAAGCACCATTAGAAATAACTCTACTACAACTTTTTCTAAAGTTATAAATAGCTTTTTTACTACTTTTAGTATTTCCTATATTATTAATAATTATATTATAAATATTTTCATTATCTTCTTTATCTGGGTAATGTACCCCTTCCGTATCAAACTCTATAATATCTGATTCTTTATAATTTAAATCTATATAATGTAAATTACTAATATTACTAGAACTAATTAAACTTTCCATTTCTTGATTAAATTTTTCTATTTCATTATTTTTAACAAATCTAGAAACAGAATCTTTAACAGGGCCAACAGAAACGATATATAATTCATGACTAGCCCATTCTCCTTCCGCTAATTCTTTATATTTATTAAAATAGTCATTATAAGCATTTGGATCATTAGTACCCATCCAAATTATAATATTATAAGATGTATTTTCTTTCATTAAACTATTAATACCTTTAATACCACCCTCCGGATAATTACTTTTATCTGCTGGAGCAACAGTACTACCAACAAACCACGCATATCTTTGAGAACCACCATAAATAGCATTATTATCACTAGTTAATCCAAAACCATTAAAAAACGACATACGTGAATCTCCCACGAACAAATTTTCTCGTGTATTTGTTACTTCAGTTTCACTATCATTAATACTACTTGCATCTTCACTATTATATATAGCATTTAATATATTTGTATAATCATTACTAGATGCTAAAGACTCCATTTCTCTTAAAATATTTTCATCAAATGGTAAAACATTACTATTATTTAAAGAATTAATACTTTTATAAGAATTAGAAACATATAAAAAACCTGATATATCATTATATATTTCTTCTAATTTTTCTTTATAAGCATCTGTTGCATTTAAAGTAGATGTAGCACTACTAACATCTATAGAAGTTTTATAAGTTAAAACACCATCATAAAAGCCTTCCTCTTCAGTATAACAGCCATTTTTAATATTACAATAATTACTATTAATTGAGCAACTTTTTAATTCTATATTTTTTGTACTAGTAGTATAATTGCCATAACTTAAAGCATTTGTTTTTAAAACTATCATCATAGCTTTTAAAGCCTCGTCATTATATTCATTTCCTTTAGTATAGGCAAAAGTAGCCCCTAAAATATAATCTTCTAAACTAACACTTTCTAATTCTTCTTTATCTTTAGCATTATCATAACAATTTACTATATTAACATTTATATCATTAATATTACAATTTGCATCATTTATTGCCGTAGTATTATTATTTTGACTAAATTCAATTTGCCCACCTAAAACAGCAATTAATATAATAAGTAAGAAAAAGAATATAATACCTCCCCCTAAAAATAAGAACATAACATTTCTATTTACATTTTTTAATAAAAAATCTGCTGTACTATTTCCCTCTTGTTTTTTTTCATTAGTATTTTTATTATTATTTGTATTATTAGTATCATTATTTTCTTCTATATTTTCTGGTGCACTAAGAGTTGTAGTACTATCTTCTGTATCTACACTATCACTACTGATTTCTTCACTATCTAATTCTTCACTAGCCCCCCTTAATGATTCATTAAAAGCAAAATTCTTGCGTCTTGGTTCTACTGTTTCATTATTAGTTTGAGCAGGCGTATTTGCTGTTCCTCTTGAAAAACGATTTTTCATGCCTGGCATCATACTTGGAACTCCTAAATTACTTGCACTAGCTGTATTTTTAGCACCTATATTATTTGTACTTGAACTATTTGGACTTGCAACATTTCCTGGACTAGAAAGACCATTTGTATTTGGTAAACCGTTTGCATTAGATAAACCATTTGTATTTGGTAAACCACTATTAGAGCCACTTAAAGCATCTATACCTCCATTAATCGCTGAAGTTGCTCCACTTTCATTTAAGCCTTTACTTAAACCTCGAACTCCTGGAATTTGGTCTATTCTTCCCGCTACATCACTTACAGCACTATCTATATTATTTCCTACTCCTGGAACTTTTTTTAAAGTATCATAAGCTTTAGCCCCTACACCTGGAGCAAAATATTCTGAGACACCTTTCGCAGCCGTATCTACAACTTGTTTGGTATCTTCATGATTTTGTTCAGGGTTTTTAGTTGTATTATAATCTTGTGTATTTCCATTTTCGTCCATGAAACTTCACCTATAATCATTATAGCATAAATATTTCAAAAAAAAAAGGTAAAGAAAAGACACGATTTTTAATATTTCACATAAATTAATAGTGAGATGAAAGGGTGAATATTATGAATAACAATTGTGATAATAAACTTTCTGGGAACTGTATTAATGAAATATTAAGTGTAATTTTAGTTTTACAACAAAATGCTTGTCCTGAGACTTGCTTAGATGCTTGTGATAGACCTGTTTTAGGAGGAGGACCAAACTGTTTAATTTGTAATACAAGGCCTGTAATGTTATATACTTGTGGAGGTGCAGGTACTCCTTGGAGTATGCCAACAACAAAAGATTCTGTTGCTAATTGTACAGGTACAACTGAATGTTCAAATATATTTAGAGTAGAAAAAATTGAGGGAAACTGCTGTACATTTAGAGTTCTAGCGGATAATCCCGATACAACTAGTTTAAATCCTTATGTTGCTACAAATTCTTTCTTTACTATGGATTGTAGTTGTCTTTGTGCAATTCGTTGTTTAAGTGATACTTATGTTGATTGTGTTTGTTAATGATAACTTAAAAAAGAGTTATCTTTTTTAATTATACAAGTTTATTCTTCTAGCAATAACTCTTCTTTCTTTTTTAGTACTAACTACTCTTGTTAAAATATTTTGATATGCTGTTTTACTAAATGTTTCATATATAGAACATATTTTATCGACAATAGATACTATTACACTTTCTTTATATTTAGGAGGATAAAAGGTTAAAGGAAACATATGCTTAACAATTATATCTTCTTCTATATGATTTATTTTAAAGTTTTTACGCGCATTAAATAAAGCAATTTTAGGGTGAATTCTTCCATGGAAACCTAAATCTCTTGTCGGCTTATATTTGGCATGCCAATCATATAAATAAAAATCATGAAGTAATGCCCCTCTAATTAATTCTTCTTCATGGACATTTAATTTTAACATTTTTGATACGCGATAACTAAAATACGCAACAGCAATAGAATGTAATAAACAGCTTGTATTACCATGCTGTATATATCTATTCATTTTTAAAAACTTTTTATTTTGCATAACTTCTTCTAAATAAGTTTTAAAAACTAAATCTTCAACTTTCTGTTTTTTTGTTTTCATTTCTTTCTCCCAATATAAATTATATTATAAAACATAAAAAATACCAAGTCTAATAGTTAAGACTGGTATATTTTCTTTTCTTTATTTACGTTTAATTTACATATTATTTAGCTTGAAAATATTCTTTAGTATTAAAATAATACTCTACACCACTTATAACAGATAAAATAGTAGCAATTATAATTAAGGCATAACTAACATTTACACCAATAAATTCAAATGGTAAATTATAAAACATTGTAAGAGCCATACCAATCATCATACACATAGTTTTAGCTTTCCCTGTAAATGATGCCGCGACGACTTTTCCTTTATTACCACTTGCCATTTTAAAGGAATCAACAAATATATCACGAGTAATTATTACAACAGGAATAGCAACACTTATAAAGCCATCATAAGCAAGAATAATAAGTAAGCCATTTACTAATACTTTATCTGCGATGGCGTCCATAACTTTACCAAAATCTGTAACTAAATTTCTACTTCGAGCTATCTTACCATCAAAAAAGTCAGTAATCGCGGCAAGAACAAAGAGAATACCTGCGATAATATATTTTAAACTAACTGTTATTCTACCAGCGATTTGAAATTCAGGAAAAGTAATTCCTAAATTATACCATGGTATCATAAGCATAACTAATATTATTACTGCGACAATTATTCTTCCCAGAGTTAATTTATTTGGTAAATTCATATATTCACTCCTATTCTTTAAAATCTACATAACTTATAACATTTGCAGTATGATTATCAATTGTAATTTGTTTAATACTCCAAGCTATAGCTAAAATAATTAATAAAAATATTATTAGATAGACTAAATAATAATATTTAGAATATTTTCTTGCCTTTTTAGTATAAGGACTTGCTATTTTTACTAATTCATCTTTGGCATCTTTTTCAGCTTGCTTTTCTATTTCTTTAATGGGTATTTTAGAGGTATATTCAAACATATACTCATTAAAATCATCTATTAATTTCTCACTATTTAAGCCTAGATACTTAGCATAATTAGTTATATAACTTTTAAGTTCAAAAGTATCTTTAAAACAACCAATTTTACCTTCTTCAATATTTAATAAATACTCTAACTTTATATTTAAGTCCGAGCTTGCTTCATCTATGCTAACCCCTGAAGATTCTCTTGTCTCTTTTAATAGGGTTCCGATTCCGTTCAAGTTTAACACTCCTTTATTTATTAATTTAAATAATATACATAAGCCATGTTCTGTACTTGACTATCAAGCGACAAATATTTATCTACTAGTCTAAACTAGTCCCTTACGCCATTCATTTCTTTTGTAAGAGCTCTCCTACCATATTTTGGATTTCTCACTCGTGGGGTTTACCCGTTCCATTTCCTCTGTTTCCAGATTAATCGTCACTATGGCACTTTATGAGTACTTAATTCATGAGTTTCCTTTTAGAATTTTTCCTCGCCGTTAGAATTACTTCTACTTTAGGTTATTTTTTCCCTAAACACGAACACTAAAACCATCTCAGATTTTGTGAGCATGGACTTTCCTCTACATAATAGTTATGTAGCATTTGTCCGTATATTATTCATATTTTCCAAAGACAACTTTTTCTAGTTGACTAATTCTTTTTAATATATCAACATTAGAAACATTTTGAGACTGAGAATTAGAAGAACTAGCTACTAATTGTTCTCGTAAATTTCTAATCTCTGCTTTAAGTTTAGCATTATCTTCTGTTAAATCTTTAATATCTTTTTCATTTCTTTTAATAATATTTATAAATTCCGTATAATCGCGTATAACCATATCCAAATACTTATCAACTTCTTGAGGACGATACCCGCGAGCATCAATTTTAAATTCTTTATCGAGTATTTCTTGAGGTGTTAAATAAATCTTATCGTTATACATCTAATCACTTCCTTTACTTGCTATTATTATATAATTTTTTGGGGTATTTTGTCAACTAATATGATACGCTTTAGAGAAATAAAAAGAACTAGTGCTTACTAATCCTTATGTTTTAGCCTTAAAAATAATATTAATCTTTGGGCTTTTTATCAAGCTTTTTCTTGATTTTTATGACTATTTTTAAGCGTATAATAAACATCTAGTTTTAATATAGCTCTATCTACTTCTTTTAAAATATCACTTATTAAAATATCTTCCTTCAAGTTTATCACCCAGCTCATAATACCAAAAAAAATTATTAAAAGCATTAAACTTCCTTTTTTTCGACAAAATATGCCAAAATATACCCGTCAAATAACAGTAAACTAAGTACCATGTAATAGCTATTTTTTATCTTTTATAGTATAATTATATCAGGTGGAATTTATGAATTATCCAGGAAATATTAAAAAAGCTTATAAAACAAGTGTTAATTATCGCAATAGAGGTATGGATTTAGAATCTATGATTAATGATGCTTGCAAATACTACTTAGATAAAGATATCGCGGTAATTTATAAAAAACCTACTCCAATTGGAATAGTTGAAGTTGATTATAGTAGAATGGTTATTAAAAAAGCTTATTTTAAAGAAGCATCTACTCTTGATTACAATGGACTATATAAAGGAAAGTATATTGAGTTTGATGCGAAAGAAAGTAAAAATAAGTCTTCTTTTCCGCTTAGTAATATTCATGAGCATCAAATAAAACACATTAGAAATATTTTAAGACATGGTGGAATTGCATTTTTGATTATAAGTATGAATGATAATTATTATTTATTTAAGGGAGAAGATTTAATTAATTTTATTGATAATGAGGAAAGAAAAAGTATTCCAATTAAAGTAATAGAAGATAAAGGAGTTAAACTAGTTTGTAATTATAATGGTATTAATTATATAGACGGAGTAAATATAGCTTATAAGGAGATGATTTTAAATGAAAGTACCAAAAGTTAAAAAAGAAAAGAAAGAAAAAAGAGTAAAAAAGAAAAAGTTTAGTATTAAAAATGCAATATTAATATTACTTATTAGTTCAGGAATTATGGTAGCTTCTATAGTTTTAGCATTTGTATTATATGTAATTATTACATCACCTGATTTTGTTCCTAAAGAATTATATAGTAAACAATCAACAATTATATTAGCTAAAGATGGAAAAACAGAAATAGCACGAGTTGGAAATGATGATATAGAACTTGTAACATATAATGATTTACCAGAAGTGGTAATAGATGCTTTGGTGGCAACAGAAGATTCTAGATTTTTTCAACATAATGGGTTTGATGCAGCAAGATTTTTTAAAGCTTCCCTTGGACAACTTGCAGGACAAAATGCTGGTGGTGCTTCTACCCTTTCAATGCAAGTTATTAAAAATACATTTAATAAAAATGAAGATGGAACAGTTGATTCAACAGGTATTAAAGGTATTATAAGAAAATTTTCTGATATATATATGTCAGTTTTTAAACTAGAAGCTGTTTATACTAAAGAAGAAATAATTGAGTTTTATTTAAATAGTCAATGGCTTGGGGCTGGAACTAGTTATTATAATGGTTCTATTACAGGAATTGAGCAAGGCTGTCAATATTATTTTGGAAAGTCAGTTTCAGATTTAACTTTACCTGAGGCAAGTTTAATTGTTGGTATGTTTAATAATCCTTATTATTATAATCCATATACTAATCCCGAAGATGCCGCGGCTAGAAGAAGTGTTGTTTTAAATTTAATGGTAAGACATGGTTATATTACAGAAGCTGAAAAAGATTTCGCAGAAAGTGTAAGTGTTACTAGTCTTTTAGTAGACCATAGTAAAGAAGAAACAGGAAAATATCAAGCATTTATTGACTTTGTTATGGCTCAAGTAGAAGAAGAAACAGGAGATAATCCAAGACAAGTTCCAATGACTATTTATACTACTTTAGATACAAGTATCCAAGATGTATTAGATGATTTATCAGAAGGTAAATTATGGAAGTTTCCTAATGATACTGTCCAATATGGCATGGCGGTTACAAGTACAACAGATGGGTCAATACTTGCTTTATCACCAGGAAGAAATTATGTTCCGACAGGGTTATTAAGAGCAGTTGGTAAAGATAATTATAAACCTAGCGCAGGTGGCTCTGGTATTAAAAGACAACCTGGGTCAACTGCAAAAATAATATTTGACTATGGGCCATATATTGAATATTTACATGGTTCTCCAGGAACAATATTTATAGACCAAGCATGGACTTATAGTAATGGCACTACTGTACGTAATTATGATTATCGTTATGTTGGAGCAATTACTATGAAAGAAGCTTTAATTGATTCAAGAAATATCCCAGCTGTCCAAGCTTTTCAAATGGTAGCCCAAAAAGTTGGAGCAGATAAAATCGCCGATTTTGCTCATAATTTAGGTATTAATTATGGTAATAATCTTTATGAATCAATTGCAATTGGTGGTGTTGAGTGTGCCGACCCTCTTACTATGTCTGCAGCGTATGCCGCCTTTGGTCGTGGGGGAGAATATATAAGTCCTTATGCATATACAAAAGTTGTTTATGCGGAAACTGAAGAAGAAATACCTCATAAAGTAGAAAAAACAAGAGTTATGAGTGAGCAAACTGCCTATCTTGTTACAAGCATGCTAGTATCAGCTGGTAGTCGTGGTGTCGGTGGTAATTTCTCAATAAGTGGAACTGATATTGCCGCGAAAGGTGGAACAACTACTATGGACCTTGAAGGTGCTAAAGCTTTAGGTAATGAAAAATTAGTAGAAGCAACCCCTGACCATTGGAATATAACCTACTCTCCTGATTATTCAATTGCTTTATGGTATGGCTATGATAGTCTAGGAGCTGGTAAACCATATTTAACAAGTGCCACTGGTAACCCAGCAAGACTTAATATTATGAAGGCTGTTGCCCCTAAAATATACAAGAAAGATTCAAAATTTAGTAAGCCCTCGGGAATTAAAACAGTTACCGTAGAATCTAATACCTACCCTGTTCAACTTGCAAGTGATTATACTCCAACAAGTCTAAAAGCAGTAGATTATTATGCAAGTGGGTATGAGCCAAGTGAAGTATCAACAAGATTTGAAAAATTAAAAACACCAACAAATGGTGAAATGTCATATGATGTCGGAGAAGTTACTCTTTCATGGGATGCTGTAGATATTCCAGATGGTATGCAAGAATCTTATATTGAAGAAATGTATAATAATACTGACTATTGGAAATTTTTTAGTAAATATAAGCAAACTTATTATAATAATAGACTGAAATATGATACTGAAAATATTGGTAATTTAGGTTATGAAGTATATGCCAGAGATAATACTACTAATGAAATTCATGATTTAGGTTTTACTTATGAGACTAATTTTAATGTCAATTCATTTTATAGCCCTGATTATTATAGTTATATAGTTAAAGCATCTTATTCAATATTTAAAGGTAATATGAGTGATGGCTTAATAATAAATGGATTTGATAACCCTATCACTGATGATGAAGAAATAGATGAATATTAAATAAAATCAAGGATTTAAATTCAACCTTGATTTTTATTTTAATCACTTAATTTAAAAATTTTTTATTCTTTCTCGAAGCACTCTATCTTCACCATTACTTTTCTTAAATAAAGCATTAAGTATTTCATTAAAATTTAATTCATCATAACAATTAATGTCTAAAAAGTCACTCATAATACCTAAATAAGGTACATTATCTTGGTTAAAAGTTATATCATAATTAGCATATATAGATATAATTAAGTCAAATAAAAATCTTTTAGTACATAATCTATTATAAATATTTATTTTAGTAATACTATCTATATCTATAAGTTTAATATCATCTCGAACAAGCATATTTGCTGTATGATAATCAAAATAATTAAGTCCGTTTGATATTAAAGTTTCATCTGTTAAAACAAGTTCTTCAATTAATTTTTGACGTATATCAAAAGGCATATCTTTTTCTAACCAATCTCTTAATAATTTACCTTGTACATATTGATACATATAACCTTGTACTTTTCCTTTATATGTAAAAATACCTCTAATTTTAGCTAAATATTCTAAATTTAATTTTTCTAATTGTAAGATTAATTTTTCTTTTTTCCTTACTTTTGTAGTAAATGGTTTATATACAAGGCCATTATAAAGAATTGGAGGATTACTACCTACTCCTTGATAAGCATTTTTAAGGGCTATTCCTTTTTCTTTTATTTCATCATAATTTTCTTCAACATAATTCATAATTATAACTTCCTCTCTAAAATTATTCCATCTTCAATATAATTTGCTACTTTATCATTTTCAATATGGGGAATTAATAATAGTTCTTCTTGGGTTAAATCACTATCCATAAGTCGGGAATTAAGTATTAAAGGAGATTCAAAAGTATCAATACCTTTAATTTTTTTACCTATTAAATAAGCAATATATATAACACCTTTACTTTTAAGGAGCTTTTTAAATTTATCTAATTCCTTTCTTAAATCTTGATAAGTCCAATGTTCTCCTAGATAATAAGTTGCATAATCTAAGATATTTGAAAGTAGTATAAAGTCATATTCTTTTTCATATATATAGGGAATATCAAAAACATCTAAACAATCATAAGTAATATTAATATTTCCTATTATACTTCTTAAATAATTATATCTTTCTTCATTTGCCAAATAACTATTTTTTAGTTTACTAATACCATGGGCAGTACTATAAAAAAGGATGTGAAATAAATTAACTTGATTATCTCTATTTTTTTGTAATTTATAATTATAATCTATAATTTCTTGCCAATATAATTTATATTCTAAGTCCATATATGGTAATAAATACTTAATCATATCTGATAGTTTTTCTAAAGTAATATTAGGAGAAAATAAGGTATTAAAATAATTTAGAAATTCTTGGTAATTAAAAGCTAAAATTGCAGATTTTTTAAGTCCTAAAGCATAATATTCCGTGAGTTTATTAATATCGAAAGTTGTTATGTTTTTAATTCCTAAAGATGCTAAACTAAATGCTTGGTCACCGCTTGCTAAAACTGTTAAAGCCGAATCTTTATCTTTAAAATTGCTTAAATTTAAATAGGCATCTATGTTTTCAGTTGTCGTGGCATATATTTTATCATATTCTCGAAATGAGCCTGTATTTTTTCTTTTATAACCTTTTAAATAATTTAAAATCATTATTTTTGTTATTTCTACGTCTTGTTTCAATTTTAACCCCTCCACACAAAATAGCTATTCTAACATATATTTATTAAAAAAACAAGTAATTTTTCCTTAAAAATAGAGATAGCAAAATTAAAAAAAGAGCTAATAATTTTAGCTTTATTTTATTGGAACTATTTTCTTTTTCTACTTAAAACTAATGCTGTTTCGTCTGATGTTTTATTAAGTTGTTCTTCTAGCTTAATATTTGTAAGAATTTGTTTTAAATCTCTATAACTAATTTTATCAATGCTATTTAAAGTAAATATTGGCCTTTCTAGGGGAGTAGAAGCAACTAATTCTTTAGTTTTACTTGAAACATTTGTTAAAGTGCGTTCATTAACTTTAGTATTATCGCTTAATAATTCTTCATTATTCACGAATAATTTATTCTTTTTAATATCTTTAATATCTAACTTACTATAAATCATAATAGAAATATTAAGAAAACTTACAAAAGCAAACCAAATTGCACACAATGCAATAAGTATATTATTTATAGCACTTCCTGTTACTAAAAGAATAATATCTAGAATTAAAAATAAAACTCCATAGATAGCGTGATTCAAAGCTTTAGAAAAACTTTCTTTTTGTTTTCTTTCATAGTATTTTGCATTATTAACTTGATTTTTCATTAATCTAAGTAATCTTCTTTCAGTATCAATACTATATGGAGTAATATATTTTTTACCAGATGCAAGATTAATAATAATTTGATTATTCTCAATTCTATAATTTAAAATAAATTCCCCTGAATTTTCATAATCAAAAGAATAATATTTCATAAAAATAGCCTCCTCATGTAATAGTTTTAAAAAACATATTTATTATAGTAGCATAGTACTTTAAAAAAGTCAATTAAAGTTATTTTTAAAATTACACGACTTTGTCTTGCATTAATATGATTTACTTGTTATAATTAGTTTATGGCTCGTTGGTGAAATGGTTAACACATTGCCCTCTCAAGGCAACATTCATGGGTTCAAATCCCATACGAGTCACCAAAAGAAAATGCATCTGAACTTCTCTAGGTTTAGATTTAAAATACAAATATCATTTTTTCAAAGGTTCTGTTTTACTTTATGACTGATAGATGATAAAAACAGGTTATTTCAACAAAATTAAACACAATTGAGATTTCATATAATAGCAAATTTATGTCTAATATTTCTTTATCAGTAATTATGTTTAACACAACTTTTTCAAAAAGAATTGATATTTTTTTATATTAATTATTATATATTAAATATTTTTTTAAAGTCGAAAAGTGAACGAAAAGTGAACGAAAAGTGAACGAAAAGTGAACGAAAAGTGAACGAAAAGTGAACGAAACTGTTGCTAGTTATTAAATTATAATATATAATATTAATGGTGATAAAACATGAGGTTTATTGAAAACGAATATTGTGAATTAAAAAGTATCTTAACAAAGGATATAAAAAAAGAAATCATTGCTTTCGCCAATACTAAAGGCGGAAAAATTTACATTGGAATAAATGATAATGGCAAGATTATTGGCCTTCCAAAAGCCTCAAAAGACATAGAAGCATTGACAGGAATGATTAATGAAGGAATAAAGCCAACATTAATAGAATACACGAAAATTAAAATTGAACAATTTGAAGGCAAAAACATAATTATCATCGATATCCAAAGTGCTCCAAATAAACCATATTACTTAGCTGAGAAAGGCCTAAAACCAAGTGGTGTTTATTTAAGACATGGTTCATCTTCAATTCAAGCAACCGATGAAATAATAAAAAAAATGATATTTGAACATGGCGGATTAAGATTTGAAGAAATGATTAGTAAAAATCAAAATCTATCTTTTGAATATTTAGAAAAAAAATTTAAAGATAAAAATTTAATATTCGATATCAATAAATATAAGATATTAAATATTATAAACGATAAAAATAAATATACAAATTTAGGATTGTTATTATCAGATGAGTGTTCATATACCATAAAATGTGCAGTTTTTAATGGTACAAATAAAATTGAATTTAAAGATAGGAAAGAATTTAATGGTTCTATTATAAAGCAAATTGATGATGTTTTTGAATATTTTGATTTATTTAACAAAGTCAATAGTAAAATTGTAGGATTGCAAAGAATAGACGTAAAAGATTATCCTACCTATTCGTTAAGAGAAGCTCTTCTTAATGCTGTAACACATAATTTATCAGAAGCTTCTGATAATGTGTGTTATGAGAAGAAAAAAATTATGAGAAGTTGGACTAAAAAAGTCTTTTTTTATGGGCTTTTTTCTTTATTTTACTTCTCATAATATTAATTACAATTCTTGTAAAAATTTCAATAAATCTTCTTTTTGACTTTCAGAATATTTTTCAGTTGCATTTAGTTGTTTACTATGTTCTAAAATTTGTCTTTCTTTAATAATTGGATTTGTTTTAGCATAGATTTCTGTTGTTACTATAGATGTATGTCCAAGTATATCTCGAATATATATTAAATTAACTCCAGATTCAAGCAAATGCATAGCTCTGGAATGTCTCATACTATGATTTGAATATTCACTTTTAAATTTATCCTTATGTAAGTTTTTAGCAATTTCAACATATTTCTTTAAAATATATTCTATACCTTTAGTAGTTAATTGAGTATCTGTTTTATTTTTAAAAACATAATCATCTTGATTTATTATATTAAAAGTATTTAAATATTTTAATATGACATTTTTTAAATTGTCTGTTAAAGGAACATTTCTTTGTTTATTACCTTTACCAATTAATGTTACATAAGCATGTTCATTTAAATTTAATTGTTTTAAAGTTAAATCTGCAAGTTCTTGAGCTCTACATGCGGTTTCATACATAAAAAGCAACAAAACATAATCTCTGAAACCATTTTTTTGTTGAGTTTCAGGTAAATTAATTAAAATTTCTATTTCATTTGTTGAAAAATATGATAATATTTTATTATGAGTTTTTTTGTTAGGAATTAATTGAATATTGGAACAAATTTCAAAACAAGATAACTCTCTATTTTTTAGATATTTATAAAAAGAACGAATCGCAGCTAATCTTTGATTTCTAGTTGAAATACTGTTCTTTTTTTCTGTCTCTAAATACATCAAATAATCTTCTATTATTAAATTGTTTATCGCATCTAAAGATAAATTATTTAAATTTAATTTTTTAATTATATTAAGATATTCTAATAAGGAAACAAATGTATCTCGATAAGAATTAATTGTATTTTTTGAAACTCCTTTTACTAAAGGAAGATATTCAGAAAAGTATTTTGAAATATAGTAATTCAGATTCTTATTCATGATAAAAGTCCTCTTTCTTATTGTATAAATTTTCAAGATAGTCAGAAGTATGCTTGGATATATTTTCTGCTTCACTTTGAATAAGTCGCAAATAATATTCTGTTTCTACTATATTTTTATGTCCCAAATAAACTGAAAGAATTGGTAAAGAAGTATATAAATCAAAACCTTTAATTTGCATTTGTTTTAAAGCATTTACAGCAAAGGTATGACGAAGATCGTGTATTCTCTGCCTATTACCATCATATCTGACTGGTATTTTTGCTTTCTTTAATAATTTATGAAACTTTTCATATAATTTACCTTTATAGTATTGAACATTACTATTAGTAATAAGCAAATATTTATTGTCAGATTTTCTAATATTTAAGTAATTAAGCAAGATATTGTTTAGTGAATCATTTAAAGGAATAAGTCTAGTAACATTATTTTTACTTTCAACAATAGTTATTGTTTTGTCTGAAATATTGTAATCTTTTAATTCAATATTTAATGCTTCACTCAATCTAAGACCGCAACAATAATACAAACAAATTAAAATATAAAATGAATTAGTATCTAAATCATTATTAATATTTAATTCTTGTTTTATTACGCTAAATATTCTTTTAATTTCATTGTCTGTAAAAATATACGGAATAAATTCACTATGAAATTTTAATTTATTAGCTTCTGGTTGAATTATATTTTCATAACCATTCATTCTTAAAAATTTACAAAATTGAGAGATGGCAGTAAAATAATGTCCTTTAGTTACTTCTTTATTGTTAGAATTACAATTACTTAACCATTTATCAACCGTTTCTTGAGTTATAACTTTATTATTTAACGATAAAAAGAATTCATCTAATTGAAAAAGCTTATTACTTATTGGGTCAGAATATTTATAGCCATTACTTCTTTTATATATGATGAAATCCATTAATTCTTTTTTAAATATGCTTTTAAATTCGTAAGTTTTATTTTTAGTTGTCATTTGGAACCTCCAATGTTAGCTCTTTTAAATGTGTAGTATTTTTTGTTATATAAATATTTGTAGTTTTAGTACTTGAATGACCTAGAACATTACTTATAGCACTTACTGGAACATTATTATTAATCATGTTAGTAGCTAAACTATGTCTAAACGCATGAGGACCATGATGCTTATTTTCAAAATTTATACCAGCGATTATCATTGCTCTTGTAATCATTCGATGAATTGATGAAGTATTATTGAACTTTGTATATGGTGCATACATAGTTGAAAGTATATATTCTTCATCGGCACTATGATTTCTTCCATTTTTCAAATAATCTAAAAGAGGAAATTTAACTTCATCAATTAAAGGTAATACTAGTTCCTTGCCTGTTTTTCTTTGGATAATTTTTATACAATTATTTTCAAAATCAATATTCTCAAATTTCAAATTTATAATATCTCCAACTCTTAATCCATAATAAGCCAACATAGAAATAACTAGATAAGCACATTTACCATAACTATTGGAATTGTCAATAACATCTAATATTCTTTTTATTTCTTGTTCACTATAAGTTGATAAAAGCTTATCTCTAGTATCTTTTCTTATTATTGGAAATGCTTGTCTCCCATTAAAATTTACAATATTTTTTTGATATAACCAATTTAACACTTCTCTTAAAACAGATTTTATAAGTCTTACAGTTTCTTTTGCATATTTTTTAGAAATTAAATCAATATAGTTTGAAATATTGATAATTTGTATATCTTTGAAATTAGTTATATTATTTTCACATAAATAATTCATTAAATTAGCAATAATCCATAATTTTCTTTTTTTAGAGTTAATTGAATTATCTAAACCATTTATATATTCTTTTTGGATTAAATAATAAACCCTAGAATATTCAGACGGAATATTTAATGATACAGATTTTTGATGAGTTTTAAAATAATTGCCAGTTTCGTAATATTCCATTAATATTAACATAGGCCTTCTTAAAACAATTTGATAATCATATTTTAAATCATAAATATCAAAATCGTATTGTTCATTATAAAATGTTTTTATCACCTCCATATCTACAAAATCAATACTATTTTTTAAACAGTATTTTTTAAAATGATTAGTAATCCATTCTGCTGTACCAATCACAGTTTTACTCATACCATCATCATTAAGTTTTTTAATAAATTTAGGTATGAAATCAATATATTCTTGTGTATTCACTTATATCATCTCCTTCTTGTGTGAAACACAAAGAATATATTATAGCAAAACATTATTATGAGAAGTAAAATAAAGAAAAAAGCCCATAAAAAAAGACTTTTTTAGTCCAACTTCTCATAATTTTTTTCTTCTCATAACATAGAAGTTATTATTTTGATAGTAGCATATTAATTAATTTCTATGATGATAGATTTGAAATAATTTCAATGGGTGGATTAATAAATGGCATAACTATTAAAGAAATTTTTAAAGGCATTTCTTCATCTAGAAATCCAAATTTAGCAAATATATTTTATAGATTAGGTTATGTTGAAGCTTTTGGTACTGGTATAGGTAGAATAATGGATAGCTATGAATTACATGATAAAAAGCCAATTTTTGATGTTACAGAAAATACATTTTATATATGTCTGCCTAACATTAATTATGATGAAAGCAAAAAAATAAATACTGTATCCTCATTTTCATCTCAAGAAGATATAATTATTAATTATTTAAATACTTATTCTAAAATTAATAGAAACGAAACAGAAAAATTATTAAATGTTTCTAAAACTCGAGCTTACGAAATTTTAAATTCTATGTTAGAAAGAAAATTAATAAAAAAAGAAAGCTACGGGAAAAATACATATTACACTATTAAATAAAAAATTTATATAATAAATATTTATTTTCTTAAAACTAAAACAGCATCTTTTCCCCTTTTATAATTATCTATTAAAATAAGTTCTTCTCTAAGTAATTCTCGGTAGCTTATATCAACACCATTAATTGGAAACTCTAAATATTCACCATTTCTATTGATAAAATTATATATATAACTAGCAAATATTAAACCGTTTTCATTTAAACTTTCTCGTAAATTTTTAAAATTGTTATATAAGTCTTTTAAACTATTATTATTAAGGGTATATTCTAAAATATTAGAACAAAGAATTAAATCATAATTATTACTGGTTATATCAAATATATTACCATTTCTAAAACTTAATATTGTTTCGTCTAATTTCTTTTTTAAAGTTAAAAATTTATTCTCATCTTTTAGGTATTCATTATAAAATAATAATTCGTCTAAATTATAATAATAATCTTTTGTTAATATTTGTAACAATCTAATATCTTTTTTATATATACTTTGCAACTTAAAATAATATTCTAATATTACTTTAAAAAACTCTTGATATTTTAAATTCATATTTTTAAGAATACTATTCCAAATATTTTTTTCTTTATCTAAATTATAATCATGAGATTTGAAAAAATAATATAATAAGTCTTGATATTCTTTTAAATTACTAGATTTTATCATTGCAAGTCTAACACTTAAATAATACTCACTTAATAAATTAATATCTATTAAATCTACTTGTTTTACATCTAATAAGAGTAACAAATTAAATAAATGGTCACCACTAGATAAAACACTTAAAACTTTTTTAACTTCTTTAGTATCTATTTCTTTTAAATAACTAGCAATATTTTCATTAGTAAATGCATAAACTCTTAAATCATTATTAAAATTACTATTTACTATTGCATTATATATTAATAGAGTAATTTCTTTAATCATAAAACCACCAAATAAAAATATAGCTTATTTTCTAACTAAACTATACTCATTTTTCTTTTCTAAATTCTCAATTATGCTTAAAACAACATCAGGGTATAAACTTATATCTTGAAAATTATTTATCTTTTTACCAATTTTTATACCTATATCATTTATAATATGAACTAAATCAATAGTAAATCTAGATGATATTAAATGTCTTTTACCATTATCTTTAATTTCTTTAAGTTGTTCTCTTGCTATAATACGGGCATTTGTCTCTAAATCATTCATTTCTCCTAGATTAGCTAAACCTTTAATAACATATATTAAATCAGCATAATAAAACTCATCTATTTCTTGGTTCATAAAACCCACCTCACTCTCTAGAAAATTAATTTTATAACAAAATAGATAATATGTCAAATAATTCATTATATTATATGTAAAAAATTACTATATTTTATTTACTATTATCACTATTAATAACTATTTTTAAATATCTCTAATCTTTTAAGCATTCTATCACTACCTAATATTTGCATAATATCATATAAATTAGGTGTCATATCAAGAGTTGTTAATACTACCCTTATAACCGTTGTAAAATCGGCGATATTGCCTTTATAACTATCGGGATTTTCCTTATATTCTTTCATATCAGCATAATTTAATTTTTTAGCATATTCTTTTATTTTGTTAAACCATTCATCTTGACTATCATTAAAATCATAAATACTATCTAAATAATTATTCATAATATTAAGTATTTCTTTTTTATCATTTATTTTTCCAAAATGATAATCTAACTTTTTATTAAATTCTTCATCATACATATACCATGATTTATTAAATATACTACTATAATTTTCATAATCTTTTCTTGGCTTTTTAACTTCTCTTTCAATATTTAAAAATTTTATTGTATTAGACTTTTCTTTACTAATTATCTCATATATATGTTTATCATTTTTTAAAGCCCAATTTAAATATTCTTGATATAAATCAGGGGCAGACATTTTAGATATATAATTTTTACTTATATTATCTAGTTTATCTAAATCAAATAAAGCACCAGAAACACTCATTTTTTTAGGACTAAAGGGAAATTCATAAAAAGGTTTATCAGGATTATTAGTCCTCCATTCTTCATAATTAGAATTAGCAATAGTTAAAACTGCATCTATTACTGCGATAGTTGGGTACCCTTTTTCTTCATAATAAAACATTAAAGCTTCAGGGTCTTTTCTTTTAGATATTTTTCTTATTACATCTCCATCTTTTTTTAATATTAAAGAAGTATGAATATATTTAGGCATTTTAAAACCAAAAGTCTTAAATAATTCATAATGAAGAGGTACACTACTTAACCATTCATTTCCACGAACAACATGCGTAGTATGCATTAAATGGTCATCAACTAAATGGGCAAAATGATATGTTGGCAGTAAATCTCCACTTTTCATAATTGGGATATCTAAATCATTTTCAGGAAATTCTATTTTTCCTTGGGTTAAATCTTCAAAAACAAACTTTTTATTAAAATCTCCCTCTGATTTAAAACGAATAACAAATTTCTCGCCTTTTTTTATTCTTTCGGCAGCCTCATCTAATGTTAAATTCCTTGATTTAGCATACTTCCCATATATACCAATTCTTTTTTTACTCTTAGTTTGATATTCTCTAATTTCCTCTAGTTCTTCTTTTGTTAAAAAACAAGGATAAGCTCTACCTATTTCAATTAAATGTTTTACAAAAGCATGATATATTTCTATTCTCTCACTTTGAATATATGGCCCATAGTTACCTACTATTTTTCCCTTATATTCATATTCATCAGGCATAATATTATAAAAATCTAAAATATGATAAATAAAATCAACTGCTCCTTCTACTGTTCTTGCTTGGTCAGTATCTTCATTTCTTAAGAAAAAAACACCTTTACTAGATTTTGCTAAACAATAATTTATCACAGCACTCATAAAATTTCCAATATGCATAAAACCTGTAGGACTAGGAGCAAATCTTACAACTTTAGCTCCAACATCTATATTTCTTTCGGGATACATTTTCTCATAATCTTCTATAGTTTTAGTAATATTTGGGAATATTAAATTTGCTAGTTCTTTATTAGTCATTAAAAATCACTCTTTCTTTGCATATATATTTTACTTTAAAATTAATTAAATGTAAATTATAAATCTTTATTATGTTTTAAAAACTCCCTTAATATCTTAGTTAAAGCTCTTTTTTCAATTCTTGAAACATAACTTCTAGAAATATGAAGTTTTTTTGCTATCTCTTTTTGAGTTTGTTCTTTTTGATTAAAAAGTCCATATCTTGCAATAACAATTTCTTTTTCTCTACTTGTTAAAACTTTAAAATATTCTTTTAAAAGGGCGGTATTTTCTTTTAAATGAATTTCCTCTAACATATCAATACTATCGTCTTTAACTACTTCCATTAAGCTTATTTTTTCTCCATCTTTATCAAATCCTATAATATCATTTAAACTAATTGTCGCTCCACTTTTCTTATTACTTCTAAAATACATTAAAATCTCATTTTCAATACATCTTGCAACATAAGTAGTTATTTTAGTAGCTTTACTTTTTTTATAAGTATCTACTCCTTTAATTAAACCAATAGTCCCTATACTAATTAAATCATCAGTATCATAATTATATTTATCAAACTTTTTTACTATATGAGCTACTAATCTTAAATTATGTAATATTAACTTATCTCGCGCATCTTTATCTTTATTTAACATCAAATCAATCATTTTCTCTTCTTCCTCTTCACTTAAGGGCTCCGGAAATACTTGATTAGAATAACTACCTGTAAATAAAAACATATCTTTAATAATATTAATTATATTAAATAACATAAAAACACTTCCTAATTAATTATATTAGAAAGTTAATTTATTTTTCAAAAAACTTATTAATTGAGACATTTAAAACTACACTTATTTTATATAAATCATAGATAGATATTTTATATGTATTATTAATATTATCTAAATTTATTAAATAAGATTCTTTTATCTTAGTACGTGAAGACAGAGTCTTAATACTCATATTCTTTTTTAGGCGATACTTCTTTATATTAAGAGTAATAATTTCATATATTGAGGGATTATATTCATATTCCACAATAATTATTCCTCAAAAAATTTATCCATAGTAACACCTAAAACTACTGAAATTTTATATAAAGTATTAAGACTAATACCTTCTTTACCTAAGGTAGTTTCAAATCTTCTTAAAAAATCATTAGAAACACCTATATCGGTCGCTAACTGTTCTTGAGTTAAACCTTCAAGTTTTCTGTACTTCCGTACATTTTTTGCAACTACCTCAATGATGTTCATGTTAAAATTGAAATTCCGCTTATACGTGGTCATTTTAATATCAACTCTCCAATACTATTTTACTAGTTTAAGAGATTTAAATCTATGAAGTGTTACTTCCGTTATCAAGAAGTCTCTCGGTATAATTTAATTATATAATATAATTTTATATTATACAATAGCCTATTTTTGCTAAGTTTCGTCGATTTTTGTCGATTTTTTATATGAAACAATTTTTTAAAAAAATTTTTTTAGAAATTTTACATTTACTTTACAAAAATAGTTATTTTATTAATTTTACTTCTATCTTTATTATGAGTAAGTAGATAAATTTTATAACTATAAAATATAAATAGCAATACAATATCATTTAAAAGCTTTTCGTTCAAATTCGTTCAAATTCATTTTGGACGAAACAGATAATTTCCCTTATTTACGGGCTTTTTTCGTTCAATTTCGTTTAGATAAATTATATTTTTATGACATTTATAATCAATATTTAAGCTAAACTTTGTATTTCTTTCATAGATAAGCCTGTTGCTTTAGCTATGTCTTTTTTAGCTATATTAAGTTTTAATAAATTTTGAGCGATTAAAATTTTTTCTTTTCTTATACCTTTATTCTCGGCAACATAATCAGCCCAATCTGCAAATATCTTTTTTGTTTGTTCGTCATTGACATATTCTTCACACCAATTATCTGATTGCATAATAATCTTATTTCTTTATTATAAATCATTTTTATAATATACTATTTTACTTACTATGTCAAGAAAATAATATCTACATGAAATATATTTATAATACTATTTCTAAAATTAAAGAAAAACAGATATTTTAAATTTTTAATACCTGTTTTAATAATTAAGATTTAAGCTAAACTTTGTATTTCTTTCATAGATAAGCCTGTTGCTTTAGCTATATCTTTTTTAGCTATATTAAGATTTAACATATTTTTGGCAATCTCATAAGTTTTTTCTAAAGCACCTTTTCTTATGCCCTTATTCTCGGCAACATAATCAGCCCAATCTGCAAATATCTTTTTCGTTTGTTCGTCATTTACATATTCTTCACACCAATTATCAAATTTCATAAGCAACGCATCTCCTTTCGCAATTTGTTTTCTTTCTTCGGCGGTTTTTGCACAAATAAACTTTAACCATCTTTGTTTTAAGTTGTTTTTATCATATATCATTTTTTTCAAGATGTCAAGTCTATAATATTTTATTTGAAATATATTTGAATATATTTCATTATTTTTAGCATCTTTTACTGACATAGTATTTTCTACCATTTTTTCGATTAAATCTTTTGGTGTTACATCGTCTACTATATTTATTTGAATTACTTTCTCTAGTTTTTTATAACTTTTCTTTCCTCGATTAGTTCGAGTCGAGAATATTCTCATAATATAATACATAGATTTATCAAAAGAATTTCTATCAAATGAAGAATAAGCTTCTAAATTTATTATATGCCCATCAAACTTGACTATTACATCACCTCGAACAGACCTATCGTTACTTTTTGTTTTAGCTAAAACACTTTCATATTCTACTTTTATATCTACACTTTCTAAATATTCTTTAGTAAAGTCAGTAAAACATGATAAAAAGTAAATAAGTATATCTCGATTATCTGGATGTGCAAAAGCTTCTTTAAACAGCAAATCATTGCTTAACTTTAAAAAGACTTTTTCTTTCGTTTTCATGAGTTTCCTCCTTTCAGGGACGTATAATACCATAAAGAAAGTGCAAAATTTGTCGTTCTATGGGAAAAATCGGTATTTTAAGTAAAAAAATTAAAAATATACAAAAAAAGTAAGATTTCTCTTACTCCTGTTTAAATAAAATTTTAGCTTTTAATTCATTACCCTTTTAAACATTCTTTCTAAATCATAAATACTAAACTTAATAATCGTCGGTCTCCCATGAGGGCAATTATAAGGATTATCACATAAAACTAATTCTTTTAATAATTCTTCTTGTTCCATAGGACTTATTCTATAATTAGCTTTAATACTCATCTTACAAGCAAGTGTTATAGCAAGACTTTCATTAAACTTAACCTGGTCTACTTCTCTGCCAATTAAAACTAAATCAATTATCTTTCTAATACTCTCCTCTTCTCTTCCCTCTAATATCCATGTTGGGTGAGCAGTAACTAAAAGAGTATTTACTCCAAATTCTTGAAATTCAAACCCTTTAGACGTTAAAATATCCATCTTTTCTTTTAATAAAGTATAATCACTAGTAGATAATTCTAACTTAATGGGAATTAATAATCTTGTAACACTAAATTCTTTTTTCTTTAAAGCATTCATATATCTTTCATAATTAATTCTTTCTTGTGCTGCATGTTGGTCAATTAAATAGATACCTTCTTCATTCTCTGCGATTATATATGTTCCTAAAGCAAGTCCTACAGGATATAACACCAAAGATTTTAATTCTTTATTAATCACTACATCTTTAGTCATTAACTCTAAACTATTATTATCTTCTTCGACAACAAAATTAAGTTCTTCTTGTTGATGTTCCTCTCTACTCATATCTTCTACAATACTTTTAATTACATCATCTTTTATTATATTAACACTTTTATCTTTTATAGCATTTGGAATAAGTAAATTATTATATAAAGTATTCTTTAAAATATTATAAATCAAATCATATAAGTCATTTATTTTACTCAATTTAACATCTTGCTTTGTCGGGTGAATATTAACATCTACTAAAGTTGGGTCAGTATTTATTTTTAAAATTACAATCGGATACTTTCCCTCTGGTTTATATGTATAATATGCATCATTTATAGCTCTATTAATTAAAACATTTTTAACTATTCTATCATTTACATAGGTATTTATATCATTTTTATTACTCTTTAATACTTCTGGCTTACAAATATATCCATATATATCAAAATCATTATTACTAGCCTTAAATTCTAACATTTTATTACTAACATTTAACCCATATATTTCATGAATAGTTTTAAGTAAATTATTACTACCACTTGTTTTAATTAATTGTTTATTATCATTATTTAAAGTAAATTTTATATTAGGATAGGCAATAGATAACTTTTCAATTAAATTAACAATATTATAAGTTTCTGTATTTTCACTTCTTAAATATTTAAGACGGGCAGGAGTATTAAAAAATAAATTTGTAACAGTTATATCTGTTCCACATCTTAAATCACTAGACTTATCCTCTAAAGTTTTTCCTCCCTTAATATGTATATAACTAGAAGAAACACCATTACTAGTCTTTAAAATAACTTCTGAAACACTAGCAATAGATGGAAGCGCCTCTCCTCTAAAACCCATTGTATTTATAAAAAATAAGTCATCATCATGAATAATTTTACTTGTCGCATGCCTTAAAAAAGCAAGATGAGCATCTTTCGTATCCATGCCTTCACCATTATCAATTACTTCAATACTAGAAAGTCCCCCTTTAATTAAATTAATAGTAATATTTGTTGCATGCGCATCAATACTATTTTCTACAAGCTCTTTTACAATACTAGCACATTTTTCTACTACTTCTCCCGCTGCGATTTTATTTGCTAAATTCTCGGACATAACTTTTATTTTACTCAAAATTAATCACCACTTATATCTTTTCTTAACTCAAAAACATCAAAATTAGTCTCAATTAAACACTCATTTTTAATATTTATAAACCCTAACCCAGGTAATACTAAATCAGAGTTTTCATATACTTTTACTTTATTTTTATATACATCTTTCTTATATTCTTTTTTTATATCATCTATATTTAAATATAAAATAACTTTATTACACTCCTTAAAATATATTTTATATTTATTATTAATAACTATACTTACCCCACCCTTTATAACATAACTAATAGGCTTAATTAAACTTTTACTTATACTTCCTAAATTAGTATAAGAAAAACCTGGAGTATCATATATATTATAATTATCTATTTTTAATTTAATAAAATCTAAAGTTGTATTTTCTTTGTCACTTACAAGTATTTTATCTTTCTTAATTAATTTATTAATAAATGTACTTTTACCAGCATTTGTAATACCCATAATAAATATATCTTGGAAGTTTTTTTCTTTTATAAACTCTAATATATTACTAGATTTATAAGAATTACTATTACTAATATATAATATATCTTCATTTATATTATATATATCTTTTAACCATTTACTTATTTTACTTTGCTTCATTTCTTTTCTTAAAATATCACATTTACTAATTACTAATGCTTTTTCTATTTTAATACTTTTAAAATAATTAATAGTCTCTTTATTTATATTTAAATAATCTATTAAAAATAAAGCCATACCACCACTTTTATTTACTTTATTTAAAACTTTTTTAATATCAACAGTACTTTTAACTTTTAACTCCCCATAATTTTTTAATCTAAAACATCTTTTACAATAACTATTAGCTAAATTCGGAGTAAAGCCCAAATTATTTTCATCACTATTTTGTAAAAGAGCCCCACACCCAAGACACCTTTTATTCATAATATTTACCCTTTACTAATATATTTTTCTTTTTAAGATATCTATAAACAAAACTTTCAAAAAAACGATTTATTTTAGTCCCAATCTTTTCATATTCGCCAATAGGATTAATTAATATTGATGTAATACCCATTTTATTAGCACCATATATATCTGTAAGTAATTGGTCTCCAATCGCAGCGATTTCATGTTCTTTATATTTATATAAATCCATAATTTTAAGATATTTTCTTTTAAAAGGCTTTCTAGCAGAGGCGGCAACATCAACATTTAATCCCTCTTTAAAGGGTATTAATCTTTTTCTATTACTATTAGATAAAATAATTAATTTAAAATCTCTTTCTAAAGTATTAAATAATTCACTTATTTTTTTAGTTGGTCTATCAGTTTTAACAGGTACTAAAGTATTATCTAAATCAAATAATAAACATTTAATACCCATATTTTTTAATTTATTATAATCTATATCATAAATATTTTTTTGATATATATCTGGTATAAAATTCTCCATAACTAACTCCTTAATTAAAATTATACATCAAGAAAGAAAAAATAGATACTATTAAAATAAATTAAAATAAAAAAATAGTTGGAGAGTATTCCAACTTTTTTCATGCTTAAGTATAAATATTAGAGCTACTTAAGCAAGCTTATACGTGGACAGTTTTTAAAAACAATGAAAAAAGATAACTATCTATATAATTATCTTTTGTCTCTCAAAACTTG
>CANQTE010000007.1 GCA_947626695.1 uncultured Bacilli bacterium
AAACATAAATAAAAAAGGCACTAAGTGTTATGTTTATTTAGATATCAAAAATGGCATATCTGGAACAGAATTATTAGGAAAATATACTGTAAATAGTACAAGTGATGGATGTCCTGAATATGCTGATACTCCATCAGTAACAAGTGTAAAATCTTCAGGAAGTTTGCTCTGTAAAGGAAAAGATGATTTTGGAGATACATATTATTTTAGAGGAAATCCAACAAATAACTGGGTTAAAATTGGAAACTTTTACTGGAGAATAATAAGATTTAATGGAAATGGAAGCATAAGATTAATATATTCTGGAAATGGTAGTGCTCAGACAAGTGGAACAGGTACTCAATTAAGTTCTACCTCTGCATATAATAGTTCAAATAATAATGCACAATATGTAAAATATGATAATAGTACTATAAAAGGTGTATTAGACAGTTGGTATGATACTAATTTAAAGAGTACTTATGGCAGTAAGGTGGATGGATCTGCTGGTTTCTGTAATGATGTAGACAATGGCTCAACTTCTAGCAGTTATCAATATTTTAAACCATATGTCAGAATAATAACTAATAAAAGACCAACATTTAAATGTAATACTAAAGATAATTTATTTACAACAAGTGGTAATTCAAATGGAAATCAGAAATTAACAAACCCGATAGGATTGATTACAGTGGATGAAGCAAATTTTGCTGGAGGTCTTGGAAGTACAAATAATAAGGGTTATTACTTATATACTGGTCAAGCCTACTGGACCATGTCTCCTAATTTTTTGAGTGGCAGTTATGCTCACATGTTTCCTGTGCTTAACGATGGCACCCTCAACGGTGACTACTATGTGGACAGCTCGTTGGGTGTCCGTCCTATCATAAATTTAAGGGCTGATACTCTATTTAAAGAAGGTGGAACTGGTATTTCTTCTAATCCATACATCGTAATTTAGCTTGCTTAAGTAGCTCTAATTCATACTTAAGCATGATAGTGAATATTTCTCAAAAAAATACTGTTATAATTATTTTTTAATAATTAATCGCAGTATTTTTTATTTTAAATATTTAGGATTATCTATTCTTCCAAGTAAATAATCCGCAGAAATATTAAATTTATGACATATTGCATATAAAAAAGAAGTAGGTATAGTAGTTTTACCTAACTCATATCTACACCAAACTGAGTGGTCAATATTTAAAAATTCTCCCATTTTTACTTGAGTATAATTTTTTTCAATACGTAATTCTTTTAAACGTTTCTTTAAAATTTCTTTATTAAAACTTTTTAATGTCTTATTATAATTTTTATTATTTGTTAGCTCAAATATATAATCAATAGATATATCAAATATATCACAAAACTTAATTAAATTTTTTAAAGTTATTGTGTCATGACCTTCTTCGTTCATCCCATATGTTCCAATAGCTATATTTAATTTTTTAGCAACTTCTTTTTGAGTTAGTTCCATTTCTTCCCTTATATCACGTATTTTTGTTAATTCCATATCTTCTTCACCAATTTAATTCTATCAACATTTTTTAGTCAATAGTTTATTTATAGGAAAATAACACATTTTTATTGACAATTTATAATTGAAAGATTATAATTTTAGTATAAATTAGAAATTTCTAATATTATTGATAATTAGAAAGAAGGAAAAAATGGAAATTGAAAAGTTAAGTAAAGGATATTTTAAAAAATTTATTATAATAGTCATAGCTATAAGTATATTTGGAGTTATATTTATAAATAGAAGTAAAGCTAAGTATAGAGTAACACAAAGTATACAAGTAGTGAGTGGTGAGGTTAATTATACCAACCCTGATTTTAGTATGCTAGGTGTAAAATTACAAAGTGCAAACGGTAGTAGTGATTATGTTTCGGCAAGTAATAATGAAGTACCTACAAGTGGTTATAAATTAAAACCTTTAGGTGATGGCGCAACTGATAGTTATTGTACCATTAATGGAACAAGAAATAATACAGGAATTACAATTGCTTATGAAAACGGAACTGTAACTTTTAAAGGCATAGCAGACCAAGGAACTAGATGTTATTTGTTTTTTGACTTACAGACTAATTCAGAGTTATTAGGTAAATATGCAGTAAATAGTACAAGTGAGGGATGTCCTAATTATGAAGATGCACCATCAGTAACAAGTGTAAAATCTTCAGGAAGTTTATTTTGTAAAGGAAAAGATAACGATAATAAAGATACATATTATTTTAGGGGAACCACAACAAACAACTGGGTTAAAATTGGAAACTTTTACTGGAGAATAATAAGATTTAATGGAAATGGTAGTATAAGATTAATTTATTCTGGGAATGGTAAAGCCGAAACAAGTGGAACTGGCACACAGATAAGTACCTCTGAATATAATAAATCATATGATAATGCACAATACGTAAAATATGATAATAGTACTATAAAAAGTGTATTAGATAGTTGGTATAATACTAATTTAAAAAGTGCTTATGGCAGTATGATGGATGGAGAAGCAGGTTTCTGTAATGATGCTGATACTGGTTCTTCTATCTATTATTTTAAACCATATGATAGAATATTTACTAATAAAACACCAACATTTAAATGTAATACTAAAGATAACTTATTTACAAGAAGTGGTTATTCAAATGGAAATCAAAAATTAGCGAACCCAATCGGTTTAATTACTGCGGATGAAGCAAGTTTTGCTGGAGGACTTGGAGGCTCAAATAATACTGAATATTACTTGCATACTGGTCAAAATTACTGGACAATGTCTCCGGCTTATATTCATAGCAGTGGTTATGCGAACGTGTTCATTGTACATAGCAGTGGCAGTTTCGACAACTACATTTTGCATAACACTATGCCTGGCGTCAGACCTGTCATAAATTTAAAAGCTAATACAACATTTAAATCAGGTGGAAATGGCACTTCTAATAATCCATACGAAGTCGAATAAGCATATAAATAACTTGCTTAAGTAGCTCTAATTCATACTTAAGCATATATCTAGGTGATTACTCTCACCTATTTTTATTTACTCATAAACTCTAAATTATAAACAATAAATTATTTTTTGGTCAACCCTTTTTTTTCCTAATTTTTCATTATAAACTAAATATTTACATCAATATAAATAATCTTTCTTATTTAATCAACTTTTTCTTTTCATAAACAATAATTTATAATATAATATAAATAGAAAAGGTGATAATCATGAAAATATATAATACAGAAACTCACAGAATAGAAGAATTTATTCCTTGGGAAGAAAACAAAGTTAAAATGTACACCTGTGGTCCTACTGTTTACAGTTATGCTCACATAGGTAATCTTCGTACCTACATCATGGAAGATATTTTAGAAAAAACACTTCGCTTTCTAAACTATGATGTAACTCGTGTTATGAATATCACGGATGTTGGGCACTTAAGTAGTGATTCTGACACAGGTGAAGATAAAATGGTTAAAAGTGCTAAAAAAGAACATAAAACAGTTTTAGATATTGCCAAATTCTATACTGACGCTTTTTTCCAAGATTTATCTAAATTAAATATTAAACGTCCTGAAATAGTAAGCCCAGCAACAGAAAATATTCCTGAATATATTAAAATTATTTCTAAATTATTAGAAACAGGCTATGCTTATGCCTCTGGTGGTAATATCTATTTTGATACATCTAAATTAAAAAACTACTATCGTTTATCTAATCACATTAAAGAAGATTTAATAAGTGGTGTAAGAGAAACTGTTGAAGAAGATACCAACAAAAAAAATAAAACAGACTTTGTTCTTTGGTTTACAAAATCAAAATTTGATTCTCAAGACTTAAAATGGGATAGTCCTTTTGGAGTAGGTTATCCTGGTTGGCATATTGAATGTTCTGGTATATCTTTAAAATATCTTGGACCCCATTTAGATATTCACTGTGGAGGAGTAGATAATATATTCCCTCATCACACCAATGAAATAGCTCAATCTGAAAGCTACACAGGAGAAACTTGGTGTAAATATTGGGTTCACGGAGAACATTTAAATGATTCTACTGGTAAAATGAGTAAATCAAAAGGCCAAACTTTAACTGTATCTTATCTAGAAGAGCTCGGCTATAATCCTTTAAGTTATCGTTTTTTAGTCTTACAAAGTCATTATCGCAAACAACTAACATTTACTTTTGATGCTTTAAAATATGCGGAAATTGCTTATAATAAATTAAAAAATAAAGTACTTAGTTTAAATGAAAATGAAGAAATTGACCAAACTATTAAAGAAGAATATCTAACTTCATTTAAAAGTTACATAAGTGATGATTTAAATACTGCAAATTGTATAACTCTTATTTATGAAGTTTTAAAAAGTAATACTAATGATACTACTAAAAAAGATATTATTAAAGAATTTGATAAAGTTTTATCTCTAAATTTAACTGTAAAAGAAAAAAAAGAAATTGACGAAAATTATATTAATGATATGATTGCCAAAAGAAATAAAGCTAAAGAAAATAAAGATTACGCTCTTGCAGACTCTATTCGCGAGGAATTATTAACAAAAGGTATTATCTTAAAAGATACACGTACTGGTACTATTTATGAAATAAAATAAATTAAAGGAGGTTTTTAATGTCAATATTTATTGAAATATTATTTATTTTTTCTATCTTAATAATTATACTTGCCCATATAGGAATACGTATAATATATAATGAACTTAAAGAAACACCCAATAAAAGTAAATTATCTGGTTTTGAAATAGCTCGCTTTGTCTCAGATAAAGTAGCAAAAGAAGAACCCCATATTATAAAGAAAAAGGGCCATCTTTTAGACCATTATAACTATGAAAGAAATGTTATTAAATTATCAGAAGAAGTATTTGATGGTACAGATATTTATGCTGGTATCGTGGCATTCACGGTGGCTCTAGAAACAGACCCTAAAAGAACTCGTGCAAGTGTTGGTCATAAAATGTCTGCCTTTTTGTGTTGCACATCTTACATAATGATTACCATCGGAGCTTTTCTAAATGATGCTAAGTTTATTCACTTTGGCTTTGTCCTTTTTATCTCTGCTCTTGTTTTAGAATTATTAATACTAAATTTATTTGGTAAAACAAAAAAAGAAATGGAAGAAACTTATAAATTAGCAAAAGAAGAAAAGTTAATTGTTCCCTATGAAGAAAATAAAGAATATCTTATATTAATTATTCTAATAAGTATTGCTAACCTTCCCTATCGCTTCATTAACTATTTTAGATAGAAATAGTTTAAAAACTATGCTATAATTAAATTAAGAAAGGTATATCAAAATGAAACACATAACAAAAAAAACATTAATTGAACTATTTATTATAATAATGCCTATCATAGATATCTTAAATACTATAACTGGTATAAGCCTCTCTCTTTATTTTAGAGGTTTGTTTTTAGGTATAGTTTTATACTTATTCCTATTTAAAACTAATAGTAAATATAAAAAAATATCTTATGTTTTCTTACTTATAATAGCCATTTTCTCAGGGATTTATATTTATCACTATTATACTTTAAATGGAACATATGAAATAGTAGAAGAAATAACTACTTTAATTAAATTTATTTATCTTCCTATATTGATATCTAGTTTATTAAATGTTTATGATGAAGAAAAATTAAATATCAATAAAATAATGCTTAATCTATCTCTAATATATATTGCTTTAATAATACTACCAACACTATTTGGTATATCTTTACCTAGTTATGAATATGCTAAAAAAGGTTACAGTGGTCTTTTCTATTCTCCCAATGAACTTGGAAGTATATTAGCAATATTATCTCCATTTGTTATTTTAAATATTCAAAATAAAGATAAAAAAATTATTAATATAATAATTTCTGTTTTATTTATCATTACAAGTTTTATTTTAGGTACTAAAGCTCCTATCATTGGATTAAGTTTAACTTTAATCGCGGCTATATGTATCTCTATTTTACGCCTAAAAACTAAATCTAAAAGTATATCTAATATATTTATTAATATAAGTTTATTAATAGTAATGCTTTTAATCTATAATAATTCTTATCTCCATTATAATTTAACTTATCAACAAAATAATTATAATGAAAATAATATTTTAGAAGAAATAAACCCTGATGAAGTAGATGAACTTTTAAGTAATAATAATTATATAAATTTCCCTGTTAATACTTATAATACTAAATATATTGATAATAAATTATTAAATTTAATTTTTAGTAGTCGTAATGTTTATATGAAAGAAAATATAGCTAAATATCAAAATACTATATTATCTAAACAAATATATGGCTTAACTCTTGGTAAAACTCCTAATAATTTTGGTCGTACTAATATGTCTGAATTAGATATAATAGATATCTTTATTTATTATGGTATCGTGGGTGTTTTAGTTTTATTGTTATATATTTTTGTCATCGCATGTTTAACTTTTATTAAATTTTGTAAAAGGTTCTTTACCAATATCGAAAATAATTTCCTATGTGAAGTAATATTAAGTTTTGCTATTGGCCTTGCTTTATCTATTACCGCCGGACATACTATAAGTGCTCCAGCAGTAAGTACAATACTTGCTCTATCTATAATATATATTGTTAATGAATTTAAATTACTTGCTAAATTTAAAAAAGTTAATTTTAAACCTGTAATAATAGTTACTATTCTTATTCTAACCACATCTTTTATTATCATTAATAGTAGCAATAAAGAATATTATCTAAAAGCTTCTTTAAAAAATAATACCCTTTCTTTTAATAAAGAAATTATGAAACTTAATGAAGAAACAATTAGTTATAATGGTATTACTGATAAACTAACTTATTATGTTCCCAAACAATATAAAAATTTACAAATAATTCATGTTTTAAGAACTTTTAATGATAATACTATAAATTACTTTACTGTAATTAATAATGATAATATTAATGCTAAAATAGATATTCTATTAGAATATGATTATGATACTACAGAATATTATAAAAATAGTTTATATATTAAAGGAAAAGAAAATATTCAAGTATCTAATACTTATCACTATATATTAAATAAAAATGATATAAGTAGCATTAATAAATATTCCATAAAAACTCTTTTAAATGAAAGTAAAGACTATCTTGTTAAAGATAAATTAATTACTAAAAGTATTGAAACAAAAGCTTATTCTTCCGCGGATACTTATATAATTTCTTCTCCTCATTTACTTATAAACAGTAATGAAGAACTAAACTGGAACTCTTTTAATGGTACTTATGAAAATATAACTAAAAATGTTTATGCTAAAACTTTAAGTAATGTTTTCCTAGATTATACTTCTTCTTACTATAATGATATTATTTTAAATAATTATTTAATGAGTTTATATAAATACTCTAACTATCGTAAATATATCTGGTATCAAGATTGGGACTTAACAGGTAAACATGATAATCTATACTTAGATTTAAATTTAAATTATAATATAGCTCATACTTTAAATAACTTAAATATTAATAATGAAATATCATCTAATATTGTAAATTTAGTTAAAAGTAATTATGAAAATAACACTTATACAACAACTAAAAATGGTATTATATTTAGTAATATTTATGACCCAACTTTTAAAAATCAAGTTATCTTATTAAATATTTTAATAGAATATAACAAAATAAACCCTGATAAAGAACTAAATAATATTATTACTAGTTTATTAAAAGAATTAGAAAACCCAAGTTGGCAGACTAAAACTAAAATTCATGAATATTATGAAGATAATAAATATAAAGGAGAAATAAAAAAAGAAGATATCTTAAATGAATTAACTATTCTAAAAGATAATTTAAAAAAGATAAATAAAAATACAACTAAAATAGAAGAATATCTAAAACTATTAGAAGAAAATTAAGAGGTAATTATGAATAAAGAAAATATATTAGGTATAGATGTATCTATAACAAGCTATGAAGAGTTAAAAAATAATATTGAAAAAGATATTAAAAATAACAAAAAATCTTTTATCGTAGCCATAAATCCTGAAAAAATATTAAAAGCTAGACAAGATGAAGATTTAAAAAATTTATTAAATAATGCTACCTATCAAATACCAGATGGCATTGGAGTAGTATATGCATCAAAAATTAAAAAAGGAAAAATAACTTCTCGTATTACAGGTATAGATTGTATGGATATGTTATGTAATCTTGCAAATGAAAAACAGTATAAAATATTTATGTATGGTGCCAAAAAAGAAACAATTCTTAAAGCTAAAGAAAATCTTATAAAAAAGTATCCTAATATCAAAATAGTAGGAACAGTAGATGGTTATGAAAAAGATAATGAAAAAATAATTAAAACTATTAATAAAAGTAACGCAGATATTATTTTTGTCGCTTTAGGTTCTCCTAAACAAGAAAATTGGATAACATCTAATATGGATAAATTATGTGTTAAAATATATCAAGGAGTTGGAGGCTCATTTGATGTTTTAAGTGGAAATATTAAAAGAGCACCTAAAATTATGCAAAAACTCGGCTTAGAATGGTTATACCGTTTAATAAAAGAACCCAAAAGAATATTTAGACAATTAAAATTAATTAAATTTTTATTCTTAATTATCTTTAATAAGAAATCAAAATAATAAAAAGATTGCAATAACTAAAATAATAATATATAATTAAAATAAGGAAGTGAAAAAGTTATGAAAATAAATGTTATAGGTTTAGGTTATATAGGATTACCTACTGCTCTAACACTAGCAAATGCAGGTTTTAATGTTATAGGAACAGATTATAATAAAGAATTAGTAAAAACTTTAAATGAAGGAAAAATAACTTTTAAAGAAGATGGTTTAGAAGAATTATTTAATGAAGTTATTAATAATAAAAATATAAAATTTACAACTGAATATCAAGATGTAGATTATTATATAATATCTGTACCTACACCATATGATAAAATGAGTAAAAAAGTTGATGCTAAATATGTTATTAATGCTGTAAAAGAAGTATTAAACTATTGTCATGAAGACTCAACAATAATTATTGAATCCACAGTATCTCCTGGTACAATTAATAAAAAGATTAAGCCTTTAATTAATAAAAAAGTCCATTTAGTACATGCTCCCGAAAGAATTATTCCTGGTAATATGATGTATGAATTAAAGCATAACTCTAGGACTATTGGTGCTGATGAAAAAGAAATAGGGGCTAAAGTAAAAGAAATATATCAAAAAACAACTGATGGTGATATTATTCTTACTGATATTAAAAGTGCTGAGATGACTAAAGTAGTTGAAAATACTTTTAGGGCAGTCAATATTGCTTTTGCAAATGAACTTGCCAAAATATGTAGTTATGATAACTTAGATGTTTATGAAATTATAAAAATATGTAATATGCACCCACGTGTAAATATCCTAGAACCAGGTCCAGGAGTAGGAGGTCATTGTATTTCAGTTGACCCATGGTTTTTAGTTGGCGACTACCCTTTTTTAGCAAAATTAATAAATGAAGCAATGAATATTAACGATTCTATGCCTGAATATGTTCTAAAACGTGCTCGTGAAATTATGGAAGAAAATAATATCACTGATTTTAAACGTGTAGGCTTATATGGCATAACTTATAAAGAAAATGTTGATGATTATCGCGAAAGTCCAACATTACAACTTCTAGAAGCTCAAAAAAATCATCTTGCCGAACCTCTAAAAGTATATGACCCATTTATTAAAGAAGACTTAGTAGCTAATCAGTATCATAATTTAAAAGATTTCTTACAAGATATAGACTTAGTTATTATTATGGTAAAACATAATGAAATAGTAAATAATTTAGACTTATTAAAAGATAAAATAGTATTAGATACTAAAAATATTATGAAAGGTGCTTATAAATTATAATATGAGAACAAATAAAGTAATTAAAGCGTCAATTATTGAAATAATACCTACTCTTATAATTGCTGCCTTAGGCTTTATTAGAACTAAAGTTTTTATTAGTTTTTTAGGTTCTGAATTAAATGGGTATTATCAATTCATAGTTCAATTTGTATCATATTTATTTTTAGCAGAAGCTGGCTTTGGCACCGCAATATCTTATAAGTTATATAAACCAATAGCACAGAAAGACGAAAAAAAAATTTCAGAAATATATAAAGGCAGTCTAAAAATATTTAGAAGAATAGGCATTTTAATAAGCGGATTGGTAGTATTATTAGCACTATTAATGAATTTTATAATTAAAAGTAGTATGTCAACAAAAATCATTGTTATATTATCTTTTATATTAATTTCATTAAGCAATATTTTATCATTTTTCTTTTATTCAAGAGCATATCAATCTTTATATAATGCTAATCAAGAAAAATATATAGCTTCAAGCATAATCAATTTTGCCAAAATATTAAGTGAAATATTTGTAATAATTGTAACAATATATCTAAAATCATTAATAGCCATAGCTATTTCTATGTTTTTAAGCAAAGTACTTGAAGAAATATTATTTGTAATAATATCTAAAAAAAGATTTAAAAATTTAAAAGTAACTAAAGATACAAAAGAAGATTTAACGGCTTCTAAAATGACTTCAGAACTAATTTTTAATCAAATTGGCTATACAGTATTTAACAATATAGATACAGTTGTATTGATGACTTTTTCTCCTCAAGGAGCTATTGGAGTTAGTATTTATACCGCGTATTATTATATTCATCGTTTTGTAATTAATATTATTGCTAAAATATCTACTAGTATTCTTCATGTCTTAGGAAATGTATATGCAACAGAAAATAAAGAAAAAAGCAAAAAAGTATTTGACGAGTATATTATATTCACAATAATAATATCAATTATATGTGGTTTACTATATTATTTTGGCTCAAGAGCATTTGTAAATATTTGGATTAATAAAAGTGAATATATAATTAGCAATTTCTGTGTAAGTTTATTTTCTTTAGTACTCCTACTAGCTATTTTAATGGAACCGTTAATTAATGTAATTGCCGCCAATGGTTTATTCAAAAAAAGTAAATATTTTACCCTTATTAGTTCAGCAGTTAATTTAACTTTATCAATAATTTTAGCAAAAAAATATGGCATTAATGGTGTTCTTATTGCTACATGTATAGGTTATCTTCTTGATATTGCCTTCCGCTCTATTTTAGTATCTAAAAATTTATATATTGAAACTAAAAAAAGTAGTATATTTATAAAATATTTTCTAGCATTACTAAGTTTTGTTGGAATAATATTTTTAACAAGTTCGTTTGAAAAATTGTTTTTAAATAATATTAATAATTATATAAGTTTCTTTATATCAATGAGTTTTGCTGCGGTTATTATTTTAATCATAACTTCAGTAATATTTTTAATAATAAGTCCCAATGCTAGAAATTTATATAAAAGATGTTTAAAATTAATTAGAAAGTGAGAGATTATTATGATTCCCAAAAAAGTTCATTATGTATGGGTTGGAGATACTCCGATACCAAAAGATATAAAAAAATGTATGAAAAGTTGGAAAAAACATTTACAAGGCTATGAAATAAAAGAATGGAGTGAAAAAAATTTTGATATAAATAGTCATCCATTTGCAAAAGCCGCATATGAAGCTAAGAAATGGGCTTATGTAAGCGATTATATAAGAGCTTATGCTATTTTTACAGAAGGTGGAGTATATTTAGATACTGATAATATAATTGTCGATAACATTGATGATTTATTAAAAAACAGAGCATTCGTAGGTTACGAAAATGATGAAAGTCCTTTTACAGCATGTTTTGGTGCAGAAAAACATCACCCATTATTAAAAAGAATACTAGATTATTATGATAAAACTCCTTTTAGATTTGATCCAAATGATCAAATGAAAGAAGTAAATACAAAAATAGTTACTAACATTTTAACAGAAGAATATAATTGCAAAAAAGGAAATATTGAACAACTTTTAAAAGATGATATAAAAGTATATCCCAAAGAAGTACTTTGTAATCCTTCAAAAGAATCTAAAGTCATTCATGTATTCACGGGTACTTGGATGGAAGGAGCAAAACCTTTAAAAAGAAAAATAGTTAAATTTTTAAAGGTAAGAATAAAAACAAAAAAAGGAGCAGAATTATACAAAAAATATATAGCTCATAAATAAAAGAAAGGGTTAATAACATGATTAAATTAGCTATATTTTCTAATGATTTAAGTGTTGGGGGTATCCAAAAATCTCTTTATAATTTATTAAGAAACCTTAAGTTTACTAAATATGAGGTAGATTTATATTTACTAAAAGATAATAACTTTTATCAAGATAAAATACCACCAGAGGTAAATATATTTTATTTAAAAAAACATTCTAAAATTCTAAAATATATTCCCTTTAATCTCTTAAAAAAATTCTTAAAATATGAAGGAAAAGAAAAAGAATATGATTATGCAATAGACTTTGATTCTTATCAAGCACTAACAGCACTAAATGCCCTAAAATGTCCTGCTAAAACTAAAATAATGTGGATACATAATGATTTAGAAGAAAGAAAAAAATATGATAGAAAATATAGAATTAATAGTTTTTTAACTAAAAATAAAAATAAATATTTTGATATTTATGTTGGAGTTTCAAATGGTGTTATAAAGCCCTTTAAAAAAGTAAATAATTTATCAAATATTAAATATAAAGTAATTCCTAATTTAATTGATACAAAAGAATTATTAACTAAAAAAGATGAAAAATGTGATTTAAATGTTAATGAAAATTTATATAATCTTTGCTCTGTCGGAAGTGTTAATGTTGCTAAAAACTTTGATGAAACAATTAAAACTCTAAAAGAATTATCTAAGTATAGACAAGATTTTCACTTTTATTTAATTGGCGATGGACCAGAAATGACCAAGATAAAAAACTTAACTAAAGAATTAAACTTTGAAAATTATGTTACCTTTTTAGGTTATCAAAAAAACCCTTATAAATATATGAATTTAATGGACGGCTTTATTTTAATGAGTAGATATGAAGGACAAGGAATGGTTATCATGGAAGCTAAAGCTTTAGGACTTGAATTATTTATTCATAAAAGATTAGAAAAATATAATACTAACATTAAAGGTTATGATAATATTGTTGAAGAATTAAAAGATATTCACAAAAAACCTAAAAAATATGATAAACTAGATAAATATAATTCTGATATTTTAAAGAAAATAGATGATTTATTTAATGAATAAGGAAGTGGTGATATGCAAAAAATAATAACTTTTTTTAAAAAATATTGGTTAAATATAATTATATTAATATTTCTAATATTTATTAGCACTAAATTTCCTTTAACAGGTGATGATTTTGGTAAAGGTAGCACCGGCTTAATTGAGGCCTTTAAAAATGCTTTATTACTCTGGAAAAATTATAATGGGCGTATATTTGGCAATATTCTTGTAAATCTTCTAAATTATAATAAAATATTTAAAGCATGTTTAACAGCCCTCACTATCTATGGTATTATAATATTATTAAATAAATTAAAGAAAAATTCATCTATCTTATCTTTATGTTTTATTATAATAATGCTTATGCCCATTCCTATGTTTAGAGAATCTATCTCATGGCTAAGTGGCTTTGCCAACTTTGGTATCCCAGCTTTAATGTTAATATTATTAATATATAATTTTAGGAGTATATTTGAAAGTGAATGCTATTTTAAATGGTATCACTATATAATTGCTATAATATGTGCAATATTTATGAATTTATTTAGTGAACATACAAGTTTATTTAGTGTTTTAATAGGAATAGGCTATATAATCGCTGCTAAAATAAATCATAAAAAAATTCCTAAAATTTTATATCTATATCTATTAGTATCTGTTATATTCTGTGCTATTATGTTTGCGTCCCCTGTCTATTGGAAAACTATGCCCAGACTAGAAAATGCTGGTAATTTCAATAATTATAATATCTTTGAAAAAATATATTATAATTTAAAAACTAGTTCTTGGTTAAAAAATATAGTATGTGATAATATTATTATAAATATTTTAATATCTTGCATTCTCTTAAAAGATTTTAAAAATTCTTCTCTAATAACTAAAGTTATAAACATAATTTTACTATTAACATGTTTTATTATTTTACCATTTATTTCTTATGAAGCATTCCCTATTTTTACTAGCAAAAAAATTCAAATTCTTGCTCTTATAATTTATTTTACATCAATTACTTATTTAATAATAAAAAAGAATAATTTCTCTAATATTATTAAGCTTATGTGTTACTTTCTAGGGGCTTTTATCGCCGCCCTACCTTTATTAATCGCATATGGTATAGGTCCTAGATGTTTTCTTGCTTCTTATATTCTATTCAGTGTCTTTTTAATTGAATTACTAAATGTCGAAAATATTGAATTACCTAAAATTATTAAAGTCCTAAATATAATTATTTGCTTTATTATAATTGGAATATATAGCTATATGTATAATGAAAATTATCAAATATTTAAACAAAGAGAAGAAATCATAAGTGCTAACCAAAATAATTTAGTTATAAATTTACCAATCTATAAATATCCTTATTTAATCCATCAAACAGGAACACCACCATATGGAGGATATCATTATAATGCTTTTAAAAAATATTATCATATTAGTGAAAATACTTACCTTAAATTTGCTAATTATAAACCTCTAAATATAGATTTATATGAAGGCTTCATAAATACTCCTTCTTACGATGGCTCTAATGAAACAACTCACCCTAATGTTATAAAAGTAAATAATTCTAAATATAAATATTGGATAACCCTAACTCCTTGGCCTAACAATAATAATCTTTATGAAAATCCCTCAATATTAGCTTCTCATGATGGCATAACCTGGGAAAATCCCCCTGAAATTATTAACCCTATATCAGGAATACCTAAAAATAAAGGTGATTATTATTCTGACCCATATTTATATTATGATGAAAACAAATTTACTTTAATATACCGTTATAATCCTTATATATATAATAAAACAATTAGTAAAACAGAAAATAATTTAATTCTTTATAAAACAAGTCTTGATGGTTATAAATGGTCTAATTCTAAAGTTCTCTTAGATGATGGAATAGAAGCTTATATGAGCCCAAGTATTACTATAAATAATGATATTAAAAGAATTTATTATGTCAATTATGATAAAAATATATATTATAAAGAATTAAATAACTCTAAATGGACAGAAGAAAAATTATTAAATGTTGAGGGCTTAAATACTAAAATATGGCATGCTGAAATGAAAACAATTAATAATATTTATATTCTCTTAATGTTTGCAGATGATAAATTATATATCGCAAGCTCTAAAGATGGAAAAAGCTTTAATAATAGTAAAGAAATAGATATATCTTTTTTAAGTTTAAAAAAAATAAATAGTAAAGTTTATAATAGAGTTTATAAAAGTTCAATATTATTTGATGAAAAAACAGTTAATCTATATATTCCATATAATGAAAAAACTTTAACTAAATCAACTTGGAGCTTATACTTAAAACAATATAATTTAGAAGATTTTAATTGGTTATTTGAGGTGTAAATATGATGAATAAAGAAAAAAGTATATCATTAATAATTCCCTGTTATAATGAAGAAGAAAATGTTAAACTATTTTATGAAGAAACTATTAAAGTTTTAAAAGACTATAATATAGAATTTGTTTTTATAAATGATGGTAGTAAAGATAAAACATTAAATGAATTAAAAGAAATTTATAATACAAGTAAATATAATATTAAAATAATAGATTTTTCAAGAAATTTTGGCAAAGAATCCGCGATTTATGCTGGGCTTTTAAATACGAGCAATGATTATATATGTCTTATTGACGCCGATTTACAACAAAATCCTAAATATATTATAGATATGCTAAAAGTATTAAATAATAATGAAGAAATAGATATTGTTGCTATGTATCAAAAAACAAGAAAAGAAAATTTCTTTATAGCTAAATTAAAAAACTTCTTTTATAAAATTATCAACAAATTATCTGAAGTAGATTTTGTAAGTGGTGCCAGTGATTTTAGAATGTTCCGTAAAAACGTTAAAGACGCTATGCTTGAATTAAAAGAACAAAATAGATTTTCTAAAGGTATATTCTCTTGGGTTGGTTTTAACACTTATTTCATGGAATATACAGTTGAAGAAAGAAAATATGGTAAAAGTAAATGGTCCTTAATAAAATTATTTAAATATGCTTTTAAAGGTATCATGTCTTTTTCTACTGCTCCCCTAAAACTTGCCTCCATAACTGGCTTTTTAACATCTCTCATTTCTATAATATATTTAATTGTAGTTATTATCGAAAAATTAACTCGTGGTATCGAAGTATCAGGATATGCAACAATAGTTGTTTTAATCTTATTTTTAGGAGGCTTACAACTGTTAGTTATAGGTATTATTGGCGAGTATATTGGGGCAATGTATATTGAAAATAAAAATAGACCTTTATTTATAACTAGAAAAATATATAATAATCAAGATAAAAAAGAACTACCTAAAAAATAATAGGTAATTTTTTTGTTAAGTAAAATGTAAAAGCTTTTATATATAAGGCTTTTTTTTCCATACTAAATATGATATGATTGTTATGAAGGTGGTATAAATGAATTTACAAGTAAATGGCTATTCTATATATTTAATTTTATTGGTAACAATCGTTTCTAGTTTTATATTAACATTTTTAGCTAAAAGAATTGCCGAGCATGTTCATGCGATAGACTTGCCTAATGAGCGTAAAGTTCATAAAATACCTATGCCAAGATGTGGAGGCCTAGCAATATTTGGTGCTTTTATAATTGGCTACATGATATATGGTGACCCTACAACCCAAATGCTATCTATTTTAATTGGTAGTTTTATAATAGTTTTATTAGGATTTATTGATGATATTAACCCAATTCGTGCTCGCACTAAATTCTTTTTCCAACTTGTTGCGTCCAGTATAGTTGTTTTTTATGGTAATACTTATTTTAATGAAATAACATTTTTAGGCTTACACTTAAACTTTCCTTATTGGATAAATACTATTATCTCAGTTATTTATATCACCGCGATTGCTAATGCTATAAACTTAATTGATGGCTTAGATGGCCTTGCCGCTGGTATTAGTTCTATTTATTTTGCAACCATTGCTATAATTGCTTTTATCTTAAATAAAATTGGAGGCTTAGATATTATTCTTTCTCTTATTATGTTAGGCTCAACTGTTGGCTTTTTAGGTCATAATTTTCCCCCAGCTAAAATATTCATGGGTGATTCTGGAAGTTTATTTCTAGGCTTTATGATTGCCGTTATTTCTCTTCTAGGCTTTAAAATAACGACTATTACTTCTTTAGTTGTTCCCCTTTTAATACTTGCTATTCCAATATTTGATACTATATTTGCTATTTTAAGAAGATTATTAAAAGGAGAATCTATTGGTAAACCCGATAAAGAACATTTTCACCATCAATTATTAAAAATGAACTTTGGACCTAAAAAAACTATTCTTATAATTTACTTTATTAATATACTTTTCTCTATTGTTTCTATTTTTTATGTAATTGGTGATAATAAACAAGCCATTGCTTTATACATAATTTTAATGATATTTCTTCTCTTTTTAGTATTAAAAACAGATATATTATTTAAACATTCAAAAAAATAAGTGGAGGGTTATATGATTTTGTTATTATTCTTAATTCTTGGGTTTATTTTAATTTTTACTTGTAAAAACTTTAAAAATATTTATTTAAAGATTTTTTTAAAATATTTATCTTTTACTCTTTTAATAAGTTCTCTACTTGAAATAACTATCTTTAATTATCGCCATTATGAATCTTTATTTTTTACTAATCATAAAGTTTTAACTAACTATAAATTAACCAATATAACATGTAATAACAATAATTGCACAGTTACTAATAAAGAAAAAGCATATATTGAAATTAAAAACATAAAAGAAAAAGTTGCAAATCTTTATTTAGACTTAAATAATAATGAAACTCCTCTTAATTTAGAAATATATTTTACTGACTCTGCTAATAAATTATATCTTAAAGCAGGTAAAAGAACTTATTTAGATACAGTTAAAAATAGTAAATATTTAAGAGTTCACCCAAGTAATAAACTAAATAATTTAAAAATTAAAATAAACTCTAATTTTACTTTAAATAGCATTGAAATAAATAAAAAAGTTCCTCTTATTATAAATAATATACGATTAATATTAGTAGCATTATTTATTTTAGTAATTACTTTAATTAACCCTAAATCTAAACTTCAAGAATTAAAATATAATACTAGAATTTCCAAAATATTAGTTTTAATAACAATTGTTATTTTATGTCCCCTATTTTATAAATTAACAGTTTATAATCGCATAATAAATAATAATGTAGGTATATATTCTAATCAATCACAATATAAAAATTTAGCCCATTCTTTATCTAAAGGTAAGTTTAATCTTGATTTACCAGTAACAAAGAAACTATTAGAATTAAAAAATCCCTATGACGCCCATTATCGTGACTTCAAACTAACAAGACACATTGATTATTTTTGGGACTATGCTTTTTATAATGGTAAATATTATTCTTATTTTGGTATTGTTCCTTGTCTTTTAATGTATTTACCAACATATCTTATTACTCATCAAGATTTACCAAATAATATTGCTATTACGATTACAAGTATATTATTTTTAATATCAAGCTTCTATCTAATATATCAAATACTAACTAAATATTTTAAAAATACTTCTCTTGTTTGGTATTTTCTTATAACTATGTTTTATGTATTATCAAGTGGAGTAATATTAATGTTAGGTAGTCCAAGTTTTTATTTTATACCTATTCATTTTGCTTTAACATTTATGAATTTAGGCTTATCTTTTTGGCTTAAATCAACACTTAATTCTAAATTAAACTCTAAATATTTATTTTTAGGAAGTCTTTGTATGGCTCTTATCGCTGGTTGTCGTCCTCAAGTTTTATTAAGCATTTTTACTAGTATTATTATCTTCCACGATTATATATTCCATAAAAGAGAATTATTTAGTAAAAAACATATTAAAGAAACAATTTGCTTTCTATTACCCTTTATAATTATTGCTATTTCTTTAATGTATTACAATTATGCTCGCTTTGGTAGTCCATTTGACTTTGGTGCTAACTATAACTTAACAACTAATGATATGACTAAACGTGGCTTTAAATTTGACCGTATCCCAACAGGTATCTATCATTATTTAATTGCTCCGATAAGTATTAGCCCAATATTTCCTTTTATAACAAGATATAATATTACAACTACTTATTTAGGCACAACTATAAGTGAAAGCATGTATGGAGGCTTTTTATACACAAATATTATTTGTATTTTAGGCATATTATCTTATAAATTTAAAAAAATAATTAATAATAAAGAATTATATCATTTAAGTATTTTCTTTGTTATTGCTTCTTTAATAATTCTTATCGTTGACACTGAGATGGCAGGAATACTTCCAAGATATATCGCTGACTTTGGCCCTTTTATTTCTTTAAGTACTATTATTGTTATATTATCTTTATTAAAAAAATATCATAATATACATTTAAAAAAAGTATTAACAACATTTCTTATGCTAAGTATAACTTTTAATCTTATCTTATACTTTAATAGTGAACATTTATTAAGTGGAAATAATATTTTATTTATTAAACTTTATTATTTATTTAATTTTTATTTATAGAAGGAGAACTATTATGAATACATTAACAAAAATAAAACAAATTAATCTAAAACAAATATTTATTAATCTATCATTAATTTTTTTACTATTTATTTTTTTAAATTCATTTTTTAATATATATGCTTTAATAATAGGAATACCTTTAATATTACTTTTAAACTATCTAAGTAATAAAGAAATCTCTAAATTTCCCTTAAAGTTATTTATTATAATGTTTATATTAAGAATATTAATAATAATTATGTTTGATACTCCTGTTATCTCTGATTTTGCTACTATCTTAAATGCTGCCCAAAATTTATTAAACAAGAAAAACATTTTAAATACTTCAACTTATTTTTATAATTATGCATATCAAACAGGACCTGTTATTTATACTTATCTTTTACTTAAAATATTTAACTCCGTTTGGTTTTTAAAAATAATAAACTGTGTATTATCAAGTCTAAATTGTGTTTTAATCTATTTTCTTTGTCTAAAATTTACATCACAAAAAAGTGCTCAAAAAGCTTCTCTATTTTATGGCTTTCTCATGTTTCCATTATTGTTTAATACAGTTTTATCAAATCAAATACCTGGTTCAACTTTATTTTATTTAGCTCTCTTAATTTTATTAAATAACCCTAAATCTTTAAAAAATTATCTTATATGTGGTATTTTATTAAGTTTAGGAAATTTAATACGAACAGAAGGAATTATTTTTCTTGGTGCTATCATAGGACTATATCTATTCTATATAATAACTAAAAAAGCCACAATTAATAATCATAAAGGAATAATAATTTTAATATTAACTTACTTTATATTAGGCTTTAGTTATAATACTCTTATTAAAATAACCCATTTAAATAATGAAGGCTTAAATAATAATACTCCTAGTTGGAAGTTTATATTAGGCTTTAATACTAAAACTTGTGGTACTTACAATACTAATGATTTTATTTACATGAAAGATGAAAAAACAGCTCAAAAAGAAATATTAAATAGAATTAAAAGCTTAACTCCTAGAACAACTTTAGAATTAATAAGTTGTAAAAGCAATATTATGTGGCGTGGAGGTACTTTAGAATGGACTTTTGCTAATTTAAAAGATAAAGAATATCATATTTTAGGCTTAACATTAAATAATAAAAGCTTAGAAGACATTTTAACATCTTTAAATAAATTAATCTATTATTATATATTTATAATTATGCTTATTGGTTTATATAAATATCAAAAAGATAAAAATCAAAACATAAACGTTTTATTATTTATAAATATTTTAGCTCTAAATTTTATCGCCTATTCTTTAATAGAAGTTCAACCTCGTTATACATATTTATTTCAAATATCAATCTTTATTCTATCAAGTCTTGGCTTTGAAGCATTAGAAAAAAGAAAACTAAAATAAAAAATATTTAAGTTTAATATATTAAGTGATATACTTTAATGCAAGTGAGGTACAATATGAAAAAGAAAATAGCAATTTTAATACCCTGTTATAATGAAGAAAAAACAATTAAAAAAGTAATAATGGATTTTAAAGAATACTTACCAGAAGCAGATATATATGTATATGATAATAATTCTACTGATAATACTGCCAAAATTGCAGAAGAAGCTAATGTTTTTGTAAGACATGAATATATGCAAGGAAAAGGTAATGTTATAAGACGTATGTTTCGTGAAATAGACGCAGATTGTTATTTAATGGTTGATGGAGATGATACTTATCCTGCTAAACAAGCAAGAGAAATGTGTGATTTAATATTAAATGGTAAAGCCCAGATGGTTATCGGGGACCGTCTATCTAGTACATATTTTACAGAAAATAAAAGAATGTTTCATAACTTTGGTAATGTATTAGTTAGATTTTTAGTTAATAAAACATTTAATAGTAATGTTAGAGACATCATGACTGGTTATCGTGCCTTTAGTAAAACTTTTGTTAAATCATTTCCTATCATATCTGGTGGCTTTGAAATAGAAACAGAAATGACTATTCATGCTTTAGATAAAAAAATGAAATTAGAAAATGTTTTAATTGATTATAAAGACCGTCCAAAAGGCAGTGCCTCTAAACTTAATACTATTAGTGATGGTATCAAAGTCTTAAAAACTATTGCTTCTTTATTTAAACAATATCGTCCCCTTTTATTTTTTAGTATCTTATCAATAATTAGTCTTTTAATTGGTATAGCTTTCTTTATTCCAACATTAATAGGTTATCTAAATACAGGTTTAGTAGAAAAATTCCCTTCTTTAATCGCGGCTTCTTTCTTTGGTATTATCTCTATTAATTTATTTATTGGGGGCTTAATTCTAGAAAGTATTGCTCGTAAAGATAGACAAGCTTTTGAATTACACTTAATTACTTTATCTGAAATAAATAGAGGTAAATAATAAAAATTATATTCATGTACAAATAAATTTTAATTAAAAATACTTTAAAAATAAAATAAATAATGATAGAATTATCCTATGTATAATAGGAGGTAAAAATGAAATTTATTGCCATAATAATAGGAAAAATTTTAATAGTAATAGGAACAATTTTTCATCGTGGAAGTACTCTTCCAGGAAAAGTTGCATTAAAAATAGATAAAAAACTTTTAAGTAAATTAAAATACCCTGAAAATGTTATCGCAATTACAGGTTCATCTGGTAAAGGTAGTACATCAAAACTAATCGCAAACACTCTAAAAAGAACAAATGCTTCTGTAACATTTAATGAAAGTGGCTCTAATCTTGACCGTGGAATAACATCTTCTCTTTTAAAGAATTGTACTTTAACAGGTAAAATAAAAACAGACTATGTAGTCCTCGAAATAGATGAAAGATACACTAAAAAAGCATTTTGTTACTTAAATCCTAAATATATAGTCATAACTAACCTAACTAAAGACCAACCCCCAAGACAACACTATATAGACATAGTATATGAAGATATTTTAAATAGTATCCCAAAGTCTTCTAAAATAATAACTAATATGGACGACCCCTTTATGCGTAATTTTTCTAAAGACTTACCAAATGAAATAATATACTATAGTATCTTAGAAAATAAATATAGTTATAAAAAACAAATATTTGAAAATTTAAATATCTATCGTTGTCCTTATTGTAATACTAAATTAAAATATAAATATTATAACTTTGAAACATTAGGTAATTATTATTGTCCTAACTGTGATTTTAAATATGAAGAACCAACCTATACAGCAAGTTCTATTGATTTAACTAGCTATTATTTAACATATAATAAAGATAATTATTTAATCGGAGGAGATATGCTATATAATGCTTATAATACTATGTCCGCGATATCTACTCTAAAAGAATTAAATATTCCTAATAAAATAATTTATAAAAGTATCAATGAATTAAACGAACTAAATAAATTAGAATTTATAAGCTCTAATAAATTATTTAAACCAATATCTTGTAAAGCTGAAAATGCCACTACTTATAATCAAGCTATATTTAAAGTTATTAATGATACCGATATAAAAGATGTTATAATTGGCTGGAAAGAAATATCTCGCCGTTATAATTATTATGATGTATCATGGCTTTATGATGTTGAATTTGAATTACTAACTAAAAACACCAGTAAATTCTATGCCTGTGGAATAGATGCTTTAAATATCAAAAAAAGATTAATACTCGCAGGTATTCCTGATACCAAAATTATAACTTGTAATTCTTTAGAAGAAATAAAAGACCAAGTCTTAAATGATAATGTTAAAAAAGTATATGGTATCTTAAACTTTGATTATATAGAGCCTTTTAAAGACACTTTTAAAAATATTAATAGAAAGGATTTTAAAGATGAAAATTAATATAGCTCATTTATTCCCGGATATCTTAAATTTATATGGTGAAAATGGTAATATAAAAGCCCTAAAATATGCTTTAGAACAAAATGGTATAACTGTAAACATAACAAACGTTACTCTAGAAGATAATCTTGAATTACTTAAATATGATTTTGTTTATATTGGAAGTGGAAGAAAAAAGAATTTAGACCAAGCTAGAAATAAATTATTAGAATATAAAAATGATTTTTTAAATTATATTAAGAAAGAAAAAATAATGCTAGTAACAGGTAATGCTCTAAGTATTTTTGACTTTTTAAATTTATATGAAATAGAATACACCGATTTTAAAGTTGCCGATGTAAACGCCACTACATCTTTATGTAAAGGAACTATAAAAGCTTTTCAAAATACTGAATATTTAATTAAATCTACTACTAATTTAATATTTAATTTAGAAACAGGATTTGGCAATAATAATACTATGTTAGAAGGTTATCAAAAAAATAACTTTTATGTAACTTCTCTAATTGGTCCCCTTTTAGCTCGTAATGATAATTTAACTAAATACTTTACTAAAATTTTAATTGATTACATATCAGTAAATAATTTTAAAAAATAAAAACAATTTAAAATCAGCTAAACTAACTAGCCGATTTTTTAATTTATATCATATAACTTTTTTAATTTATTTATTTGCCTATTTAGTAAAATACATATTCTTTCTATTCTTTTATCACTTATTTTAGTAATATCCTGATATTTATGTAATAAATCATCAAACCACTCTACTATACCATCTAATTTACTAATATCTATTCTTTTTATATTTTTAACTACTTTTATAATATCGTCAAAAGGCTTCACCTCATAAAAAAATCTTCCATTCCCTGAAATATGAACTTCATCTTCATCATAATATTCTATATTTAAACTTTGACCATTATCAAATATTGGTGCAACATCAAGCCACTTTAAAGTATTAACATCTCTTATAATTCCAAAATTATTTAAATGTCTATCTTCATTCATAATTAGAAAATCTAAAATAAACATATTTTCTACCTTTTCTCTAGCATTTTTAATATTATGTTCTTCAAGCTTTTTAATGTATTCTTCATAGTCCTCTAAATTATCATGCCGTCTCATATCATTTCTAATTTGATAACAAGTTACAAGTTCCGTATCTTTAGTAATAAAACATGGACATTTAGAAACTACTATATCTTTATATGTATCTATTGTATATTCTACATGATTAAATCCTAAACGCTCACATATCTCACTAGCTAGCACTTCATTAAAAGGTTGCAATACTTCATTTTTATAACCACCCTTTAATAAATATCTTATACCATTTTCAATAATCCAAGCTTTTTTAAGCATTCCATCTGTTGTATTATTAGGAGTTTTTAAAGATGTTTCTTTAGTTATAGGTTTACTATTTATTGATAAAGAAGCTTCCATAAACTCAGCATAATCAAAATCATTATCAAAAAAATTAATATCATCATATGAAATATTACTATCATAAGGCTTTAACCAATACTGGTCTGATAAAGATAAGCCAAAAGCTTTATCTAAAATTTCATAAGGAGCAGTAATATTTAACCTATGTAATAATAAATCTAATTTATCACGCCATGAAGGAATTCCTCTTTTCTTAAACCATTCACTTAAATTAGTTCTAAACGGAGTATCATTAATGTCATTTTTAATATAAAAACTTTTTAAAATATAAGGAGCATAATTTATATCTTTAACTTCATATATTCTAGTAAAAACACTTGTTGCAGTATCATACTCCGCAATTAATACTTCTACATTTTTATTCATTAAAATACATTTCATAAACACACCTCATTTTAAAGATGATAATATTTCATTGAATTTTTATAGTCTTCTTCAACAATTTTAATAAAATCATTACCAAATTTTAAACTCAAAGTTACAAAAATACTATCATATATTAATACATTTTTAAATGGAATAATTGATGTTATTACTGGTAATGGTAAATCTTTATAAGATATAATATTATCTAAGTTATCATTTATACCTTTAATCATATATACTCTATCTTTAGATACTAAACCTGTATATTCTTCCTCAAATTTAACAATTATTATTAAATCTCTAAAACCTTTTTTAAATTCACTTGCTATATCTAATTCTTCTTCATTAAATTTATAAGGATTAGTTGTACAAAATTCTAATATAATCTTATCTTTATTTTTCCAAAAGCAATCTATAATATCTGTTAATTCATTAGGATTAAGACCAGTTCTTTTATATATTTTAAAACTCTTTTTAATTTTATATTTATTATTAGTAAATTCTAGTAAAGCAAAATAAATCTTATAAAATAGATTAGCCTCTTTTTTAGATAAACAAGCATTTTGTTGTTTAATATATTTTTCTTCTCTTTCTCGCTCCATTTCTTTGCTTTCTATTTCTATTTTTTTAGCTTGATTAGGAGTAAATCCATTTAAAGCTCCCGATGGCATTTCATCCATTGCCTCATCCATTATTTCAAAAAGTTCACTTAAATCATAATTTTTTAAATTAGGAACATTTTTAATAGCCTCTTTTAAAGGTTCTCTATCAATATTTAATAAAGCATATATTCTTGCCTCTTTAAGTGCTTCATGCCAAAAAAATGGAAGCTTTTTTATTTCATCTAAGAATTTTTTAATCTTTATATTATTAATATCAAAGTCATTATAAAATAATGTTTTAAACATTTTAAAATCAATCGGTATAGAAGACGCTAAACCTTGTTTTTTTCTTTCTTCCTCTAATTCATCTTCTATATCATAATAGTCTTGATATACTGCAATTTCTAAATTCTCACTTAAATGGCTTTCTACACTATATATATAAACATAATAATTAAAAACTTTATTATAATACATATGAGTTCTTAATAAATCTTCATCTATATGGGTCAAAGATGAAAATAAACTAATAACACTATAAAGAAGAGCACTACCCTGTATTTTACAATAACTAACTAATATTTCATTTATTGCATCTAATTTTTTAGCAGTATCCCAATTAACTTTTTTAATGGCCTCTTTAACATTACCTATTATTTCACTCGGTATAAATAAATCATTTACTTCCCTCTCAATTAAAAATTTATCTTTTAATGTTTCTCTTTCCCATTCATATTTATCGCTTAATAACTCATCTTTATTCTTACTTTTTTTAAGTATAAGCTCTAAATATTTTAATTCTCTTACTGTACAAATATCAATAATATTTTCATAGCTGTAAACTTTGTATATTTCTTCAAGCATTTTTTTCTTAGAGATTCTCTCATAATTCTTAAAATTTGGAACTATTCTAGTATATTGTTCAAAAACATATTCTTTCTTATACCAATTTATTCTTTCACTCATATTTTTATTCATAATTACCTCTTTACTATTACTTAAAATTATATATAACTTTTAAATCTTCTAATATTTTATATACAACAGGACATACTTCACTATTTTTTACTATTGTAAGTAAGCTATAAAGTCGTTCACTTTTATTTGTATAAGGATATTCTTTACAAGTCCTAGGTAAACAATCTTTAATTTTACAACTATTATCTTCATCTAAAAAAGGACAAGGATGAGCAATATATTCTCCATAACTCTCTTTTAAAATATTATTTTTTAATTCATTAACATCAAAATTATAGCATTTACAAATTTCATTTACTTCCCGTTCATCCATAGATACACCTAAAACTTTACAACAATTGCGACATTTACTACAATCAAAATCTTTAAAGTATTTATTATGTAACTTTTTAAATTGTCTATCTAAAATTTTTTCATCTGCATTCATTTTTAAATAAGTTCTAAATCTATAATTTTCATCTAATTTCTTTTTACTTATTTGTTTTACTTCAATCATAATTTCTCCTTTTTTAGATTATATCATAAATCTAAGTATTTTGATATAAAAAGTAATAATATCCTTGTTATTTTATTTTTTATATGTTAAACTTAATTAAAATTTAGATGATAAAAAAATGCTGCACTAAGCAGCTTCTCTAATAAGAGTATTTAGGGTTAAACCTTTATTTTAACTCTCTATGTCATCTTAAATGGTATTAAGACATATTGATAGTATCATAATTTAAGGAAGGAGTCAAGACAATTATGAAAGAAAAATATACCTTAGGCTTAGATATTGGAACAAATTCAGTAGGATGGGCTGTAATATATGATAATAATTTTAAAGTTATGAAAAAAAGAAGAAAAGCTTTATGGGGAGCTAGTTTATTTAATGTGGCAAAAACCGCGGAAGCAAGAAGATTATCACGTAGTTCAAGAAAAAGATATGATAGAAGAAGACAGCGTATAAAATTATTACAAGAAGAATTTAATGAAGAAATGGATAAAGTTGATAATTTATTTTTTGCTAAACTTAAAGAATCAAAATATAGAAAAGATGATATTGAAAATAAAAAAATAGAAATTTCTAAATTAGAAAAAGAAAAATATAAAGAATTATTTGGCATGCATTCTGGCGAATATAAAACTATATATCATCTTCGAAAAAGATTAATTGAAAACACAACTAAAGAGGATATTCGTCTAGTTTATTTAGCTATTCATCATATAATTAAATATCGTGGTAATTTTTTATATGGAACAGGAAAGTTTGAGATTAATAATATTCCTATAAAAGAAAAACTAGAAAATGTTTTTGAAGATCTAATGGGAGTTTACAATATAGATTATGAAGAATTAGAGCAAGCTTTATATAATAAATCTAAAAATGATAAAAAAATATTTATTGAAAAAGAATTAAAAAATAACTTTGATAGTAAAATTGCTAAAGAACTTACTAAAGCTTTAATTGGTGATAAATTTGATATTGCAACTATTTTTGATATTGAATTAGAAGAAAAACTAAAAATAAGCTATAAAGGATCAGAATATGACGATAATCTTTCTAAAATAGAACAAAATTTAAATGAGGAACAAATAGAAATATTAAATGGTTTAAAAGAAATATATGATAATGTGTATTTAAAATTATTATTTAAGGGTAGTAATGCCGAAAATATTTCTTCCCTAATGGTTGAAAAGTACAATATTTTTAAAGAAGATTTACAAAATTTAAAATCTTTATATAGACTTAATAAAAAGTTATATAAAAGAATGTTTAAAACTACTAATAAAAAAATTTGTGACTATGATAACTATATTAAAAAAGGAAATTATGAAGAATTTACTAAAATTATATTAAAAGATTTTGAGTTAATTAATGATAATTTATTAGATGAAAATTTAAGAATTATTGAAAATAATATTATAGAAAAAATTAATAATAATACTTTTATGCCTAAAATAACCGATGTAGATAATGGTAAATATCCTTTTCAATTAAATGAAGAAGAATTAGTAAAAATTATTGAAAATCAAGGAAAATATTATAATTTTCTTTTAAATAAGTGTAATGATGGAACATATAAAATAGTTAAATTATTAAAGTTTTGCATTCCTTATTATGTAGGTCCTTTAGGAAATACTACTTCATCTCCTTTTTTTACTAACCCTAATTATTGGCTTAAGAAAAAAATCGAAAATGTAAAAATAACACCATATAATTTTAATGAAGTTGTAGATTTAGATACTTCCGCAGAAAATTTTATAAACAGAATGATTGGAAACTGTAGTTACCTTTTAAATGAAAAAGTAATTCCAACTAATTCCATACTTTATTCTAAATTTAAAGTATTAAATGAATTAAAACAAATAAAAGTAGGAGATAAAGGAGAAGAGGAAAGATTAACTATAGACATGCAAAAAAGAATTTATCAAGAATTGTTTTTAAAAAATAATACAGTTATAACAGATAAAAAATTTAAAGAATATTTAAAATCTACTAATGAGTTTTCAATGTATGAAGATATATCTGTTACAGGTTATTCAGGAGATGATAGATTTGCAAATAATATGGCCTCTTTCGTGGACTTTTTTGGAGAAAATGGCTTCTTTAAAGATACTAACTATAAAATAGATGATGCTGAGGAAATAATAAGACTAATAACAATTTTTGAAGATAAAGAAATACTTAAAAGAAGAATAGATAAAGAATTTGTAAATTTAAGTGAAGATGTTAAAAAAAGAATTTGCAATAAAAAATATAAAGGTTGGAGTAATCTTTCTAAAAAGTTATTAACAGGAATATATTATCAAGATAAAGAAACAAGTATAAATAAATCTATTATAACTCTAATGGAAGAAACACCTGAAAATTTTATGCAAATAATTAATAATAAAGAATATAATTTTGATAAAAAAATTAAAGAGTGCAACATAATAGATAATAATGCTAAATTAAATTATAGTCTAGTTAAAGATTTGGTTACTTCACCTGGAGCAAAAAGAGGAATATATATAGCTTTAAAAATAGTTAAAGAAATAGTTTCTTATCTAGGTTATGAACCAACTAATATAGTCTTAGAAATGGCAAGAGGCGATGAGAAAAAAGTAAGAAGTTATGATAGAAAAAAATATATAGAAAATTTGTATAATAAGCATATAAATGAAATTGGTAATTATCAAAAATTAAAAAGAGAATTAAATAATTTAAATTCAAAAGATATAGATGATAAGTTATTTTTATATTTTATTCAAGAAGGTAAAAGTTTATACTCTAATACTCCATTAGATATTAATAGATTAGATGAATATGAAATTGACCACATAATACCTAGAACTTTAATTAAAGATAATTCGCTTGAAAATAAAGCCCTTGTCTTAAGAGAGGAAAACCAAATCAAGGCCGCAAATTATGTTTTACCAGAAAGTTTTAGAAATATTAACAATAAAGGTTGGTGGCAACATTTAAAGAAAATAAATTTAATTTCAACTAAAAAATATAATAATTTATGCCGTTATAAATTTGACCAAAAAAGTATAGAAGGATTTATTAATAGACAATTAGTTGAAACAAGACAAATATGTAAACACGTTGCCCATATTTTAGAAAACTTTTATAAAGAATCTAAAGTTATATATTTATCAGCTTCTTTATCTCATAATTATAGAGAAAAATATGAGTTATATAAATTTAGAGAAATAAACAATTATCATCATGCTCATGATGCTTATCTTGCCGCAGTTTTAGGTGTTTATAAAGAAAACTATTTAAAACTAAATGTAGATTATGACGCTTTAAAAACTTTAAATAAAAAATTATTTAATGAAAATAGATATAGAGAAATTAAAGATGGATATGTTATTAATAGCCTAGACCCTACTTTAAATGAATACTTTGTAAATAATGAAACTGGTGAAGTTTTTGATGCTCTAAAATTTAAAGAAACTATTGAAAATACTTTATATCGTAATGACATTCTTATAAGTAAAAAAACTGAATTTAATACAGGAGAATTATTTGGAAAAACTATGCAACCACACCCTAAAGAAGAAAAGAAAAAATTATCAAAAAGTAAAGGCGTACCTTTAAAAAAAGGAATGGATATAAATAAATATGGCTATTATACTGGTATTATATCTGCTTATGTATGTTTAGTAAAATACGAAAAAAATAATAAAGAAGAGCAAAGGATGGTACGTATCCCTATATATATAGATATAGAATCTAAAAAGAATATAAATTCTAAAATTGATTATTTAAAAGATTTATTAAAATTAGATAGTAATAATAAAATAGAAATAATTAAAGATAAAATACCTTTTAATACCCTTTTAGATTGGAAAGGTCAAATATGTTATTTAGTAGGAGCAACAGAAGATACAGTTGAAGTTTGCAATGCTAAAGAATTTAATATTAATAAAGATAATATGATTAAATGGAAATATACTTTTAAACGTTTATTTAGTGAAAATAAAAATAAAGAAAAAATTATTGATGATGTTTCTTATCATGTCCAAATAGATGAAATAATTAAATATATTATAGAAAAAATAGAAAAAAAGTATGAGTTATATAAAGACTTATTACCTAAAATAAACAAAATGTTTGGAGAACAAGAACTCCCTAATACAACTTTAGAAAATAAAGAAAAAATCATAAAAGAAATGTTTAAACTTTTAAATACTAGTAGCCTTACTGCAAATATGAAATCTTGGAATAAAGATTATTCCACTGCCTTCGGTAGAAAAAATAAAAAAACAATTAATCATGTCAAAATTATAAATAAATCTATTACAGGAATATGGGTAAAAGAAAATGAGTTTTAGAACAGTAGTAATAACAGAACAAGCAAAATTAAATTATAAAAATAGATTTTTAGTCGTAAAAAAAGGAATAGATGAAAAATATGTTCACTTATCAGAAATAGATACTCTTATTATAGATTCAATATCTGTATCTATTTCCACTTATTTATTAAAAGAACTTGCAGATAATAAAATTAATGTTATATTTTGTGACGAAAAACATAACCCTTTTAGTGATTTAGTTCCTTTATATAGTAGGCATAATACTAGCAAGCAAATACTTAAACAAATTAAATGGAAAGATAAAACAAAAAATGAGCTTTGGACTTTAATAGTTAAAAATAAACTTATTAACCAAGCTCAATTGTTGAAAAAAATTAAAAATTCTAATCTAGATTTAATTTTAGACTATATTAATGAAATTAAAATTGGAGACAAAACAAATAGAGAAGGACACGCTGCTAAAGTATATTTTAATTCTTTATATGGCAAAAAATTTAGTCGTGATTCTGAAAATAACATAAATTCTGCCCTAAATTATGGCTATGCAGTTCTTTTATCAACAGTTAATAAAGAAGTTATAAATAATGGATACTTAACTCAAATAGGAATTCATCATAAAAATGAATTTAACCCTTTCAATTTAAGTTGTGATTTAATGGAACCATTTAGAGTAATTATAGATAGCTTTGTTTATTATAATCAAAAAAGAGAGTTTGATTCTAAATATAAATTAGATATAATTAACATTTTTAATACTAGTTTTAAATATAAAAATAAAGAATATACATTAAAAGATATAATAAAACTATATGTTAAAAATACTTTAGAATACTTTGATGAAAATAAATACCAGGAGTTTATTTATGAGGGATAGATTTATGAGAACGATAGTATTTTTTGATTTACCTAATGTTTATGCTAAAGATAAAAGAAATTATTTATTGTTTCGAAAATTTTTAGTTAATGAAGGTTTTATTATGATGCAAGAATCAGTCTATTCTAAAATTGTTATGAATAGTGAACAAAGTAATTTACTTGCTAAAAGAATTAGAAAAAATGCTCCTAGTAAAGGATTAATTCAACTTCTTACTATAACAGAACAACAATATGCAAAAATTGAAAATATTATAGGAGAAGTTAATACCAAAATTATTAATTCAGAAGAAAGGTTAATAGTTTTATGAATATTAAGTTTAGTTTTATAGAAAGTATTATTAATATAGATAATGAAAATATTATGTGTTTAGAAATAGAAAATAAAAAATATTTTTATCGTATAGTTGATATTTTAAATAAATATTCTCAAGGAATAATCATTGAAGATAATCTTTTTTCAATAATAAATTATGTAGAATTCTACATAATTGTTTTTATGTAGAAAATTTAGTTATGTAGAAAAAATGAAAAAGAAGCCCTTAAATAAAGGCTTCTATCAAAAATTTTTCTACATAATTTTATGTTAAAATAGTATTGTATTCATAAAAATAAGGAGTGTGATAAAAATGGATACAATACAAATTAAAGGCTCACATAAAAGAGTAAATCAATTTTTAAAGGAAGGAGGACAATTATCAGAAGATAAAATTGATAATAAAATAATTATATCTTATTTCAATTATTTAAAGTCAATAAATAATAAGGAAAATACAATATGTGAAAAATTAAAATTCATATGTTTATTAGAACGATATCTTATATTAAAAAGCAAAAATTTTAAAACATTTAATAAAGAAGATATTTATGATTATTTTAATGAGTGTTCAAGATTATCTTGGGGATTATCATATAATAATGAAAACAAATTAAATATTAAATTATTTTTAAACTGGACTTATCAAAATAAAATGACTAAAATATCAGGAGATATGATTTTACCTAAAATAGTTTGGCATAGAAATACTAATATAAGAACTTATTATACAAAAGATGAAATAACTAAAATGTTAAATGCAATAGACATAAGAACTAAACAGGGAAAAGAAGATTATTTGATATTAAGTTTAATTTGTTATTTAGGGTTAAGAATAAGTGATGTAATTAATTTAAAGTTAAGTAATATTGATTTTAATGAAAATAAAATTTCTATAATTCAATATAAAACTGATAATTTATTAACTTTACCTCTTATAGATAAAGTTAAGTACCCTTTACTTGATTATTTAAAAAATGTAAGGCCTAAATGTAATTTAGATTATGTTTTTATAACTAACAAAGAGCCATATAGACACCATATTGAATTAAAAACATATAATCATAAAGTTAAAAATTATTTTATAAAAGCAGGAGTAAATATTAATGGAAGAAAACATGGCTTTCATAGTTTAAGACATAGTTTTAGTACATCACTTTTAAAAGAAAATATATCTTTATATTCTATATCAACTATATTAGGTCATCAAAATATTAAAACAACAATGTTTTATTTAGATATAGATACTTCTAAACTTAAAGAACTAGCTTTGGAGGTACCATATGTTAAATAATTATAATTTTAAAAGCATTTTTAAAAATGAATTAAATTACTTTATTAAATATAGAAGAAGTTTAGGACTTAAGTATGAAAATGAAATATATAGATTATATAATATAGATAAAATTTTATATAAATTGAAACTTAAAAATAAAATAATAAATAAAGAAACATTTTATAAATTAACCAAAAGAAATAGTATGCAGGGTGAAAATTATGCTAGACAATATGGTGTAACAAAAGATTTTTGTAAATTTTTAATATCTAATGAATATAAAAATATATATTATGAAGAAAAGAAATTTAATGTTGTAAATAATTATAAGCCAGTTATATTTACTGATAAAGAAATTAATTTATTATTTGAAACAAT
>CANQTE010000008.1 GCA_947626695.1 uncultured Bacilli bacterium
CGGCATTGCCCTGTAAGGTATCTCGCATAATAAGATTATCATAAAATTTAATATATGTCAAATAAAAAATAGTCATACAATCTGACTATTTTTACATTGATTTAATATCATACTTTTCTAATAAACTTTTAAATTCATTAGCATTAGTAACATTTCCTTCAACTAACTCTCCATCATTAAAATATAAAATTACAGGAATATTAGTTAATTCTTTTTCAGAAATATCTAATTTACTAGCTATTTTCTTTTTATAATCTTTTTCTTTTTTACTTTCTGTTACATTAATTAGATAAAAATTATTTTGGATGTTATATTCATCAATTATAGGCTTTAATTTTTTTTCTAAATTATATACATCTTCATTACCTGTAAATGTCAAATAAACAAAGTAAAAGTCTGGCGTTTCTGCAGAAGATAATTCTGTATCAATAGAATTTATTTCATTTGTTGTATAAAATATTGTTTTTGAGGAAATTAAATAACTATCTTGATATTTTTTTTGCTCTTTAACTTGATACCATTTATATATATATAAAATACCAAAGATAATAAGAAGTAAAGATACTAGAATAATAATTCCTTTTTTTTGTTCTTTTTTATAAGTAGTTTTAGACATAATACAATCATATCCTTTCACTCATATTTTACCATATAATATATTTATTTGCAATTTCCTTTTTTTATTCTTTTTTATCTTCTAATTTAACTAGAACTTCTCTAGGTTTAGAACCATTCGCTGGACCTACAATTCCTCTTTCTTCTAATAAATCAACAACTCGCGCGGCTCTATTATAACCTAATCTAAATCTTCTTTGTAAAAGGGAAGTACTAACTTTACCAGTTTGAATTGCAAACTCAACAATTTCGTTATACATTGGGTCATCATATTCTTCTTTTTCACCAGGAGAACCATGAATACCAGATGGAGAAGCATTTAAATTTTCTAGTTCACTATCATAACTTGCTCCTTGTTCTTTACAAACATGATTAATAATACGCATAATTTCATCATCATTTATAAAGCAACCTTGAATACGTGTTGGAACATTTTCTCCCATTGGTAAATATAACATATCACCTTTACCTAATAACTTTTCTGCTCCACTTGAATCTAAAATAGTTCTAGAATCTATATTACTTGCAACAGCAAAGGCAATACGAGATGGAATATTTGCTTTTACAACACCTGTTATAACATCAGTAGATGGTCTTTGAGTAGCTACAATTAAATGTATCCCGGCCGCTCTAGCCATTTGAGTAATACGCATAATTGAATCTTCAACTTCTTTAGAGGCAACAAGCATTAAATCGGCAAGTTCGTCAATAATTGCTACTATATAATGCATATGAGGTAATTTTTCGTCTTTATTTTTATTTTCTTTATCTATTAAATCATTATAACCATCTATATTTTTAACATTCTTTTCACTAAATATATCATATCTTTTTTCCATTTCTGCGACTAATTTTTGAAGTGCAATACTAGCTTTTTTAGGGTCAGAGACAACTGGACACAATAAATGTGGTATTCCATTATAATTTGATAATTCAACTTTTTTAGGGTCAACAAGCATTAATTTTACTTCATCTGGTCTATAGCGCATTAAAATAGAACATATAATAGTATTAGTACAAACAGATTTACCAGAACCAGTAGAACCTGCAATTAATAAATGGGGCATTTTAGCTAAATCCGCAAGTTTTGGCTTACCCATAATATCTTTACCTAGAGCCACTAATATTTTACCATTTGCAGTATCTTTACCATTATAAGCAAGTACTTCTTTAAATTTAACCATACTTATTGATGGATTAGGTATCTCAATACCAATAGTACTTTTACCAGGTATTGGAGCTTGAATACGGACGTCTTTGGCTGCAAGAGCTAAAGCTATTTCTTTATTTATTCCACTTATTCTACTTACTTTAGTCCCACTTGGAACTTTTACTTCATATTGAGTTACCGCAGGTCCAATATGTATTTCTACAACTTGACCATTAATTTGAAAATCTTTTAAAACTCTTTCTAGATTTTCTCTATTACTTCTGATAAAATTATTAGAATTAGTTTTCTTTTGCTCTTTAACATCATCTAATAAAGATAATGGAGGAAGAGTATAACTAGGATTAACTTCATACGACTTTTTAGGTTGTTCTAAATTTTCTTTAGGCGCTTCTTCTTTTAAATTCTTTAATTCTTCCATACTAGTAATAACAATCTTATCTTCTTTAGGGGTCTCATAAGGCGCTTCTTGTTCATAATCATATAACTTAGGTTCACTCTCGAGTTTTTCTTTAGTATCACTTGCATTATCACTTTTACTTAATGATTTTAAGAACTCTTTAAACTTTTTAAACATATCTGCGATAGTAATATTAAATATTAAAACAAATGAAAATACAACAAGAATAATAGATACAATTTTAGTTCCTGTTAAACCAAAAAGACTACTTAATAAAACTGCAAATGTTGCCCCAATAATACCTCCACCTATCTCAATTGATGTATCACCACTTGTAAATAAGGCAGTATTACTCCCAATAGTTGCTATTCTTTCCATATATTGGTCAATTGTTGATTGAAATATATCTGTAGCATTTTTACACTGTTCAATAAAACCTAAATGACTTGCAACTAAAATAACTATTATAATTACATAAAGACCAATTAGTTTTTGACTTAAAAATTTGGGAAGTTTTCTTTTAAAAAGCATATAAATACCTAAACTTAATATAAAAATAAGTAAAAATATCCATGCCCAACCCCCAACTAAAAACATTGCAAACTTCTTAATTAAAGAACCAACGGGTCCAAACCCAAAACCAATTATTCCAATTAATATTAATAATAATCCTGTAAGTTCAACACTATATTCAAAATTTTCTTTTTCTTGAGCTTTTGTTTTTTTCTTCTTTGCCATCTTTACTCACCAGTATAATTATACCTTAAAATATTAATTAATGCAAACTATTATTTGATTAAAGTGAGGTATATTTTTTAAAATATTAGATGTTATTGTGTTATATTGAGAGGTACTTTACACTTAATTTGACAAATTGTTTAAAATATGCTATAATATGGGACATATAAAGGGGTTTTGAAAATGAATAATAAAAGTGAGAGATTAGCTTTAAATATTAATGATGTAACTTTAGAATATGCGAAAAAAAGAAAAAAAGTAGATGATACTTATATAAAAAAGATATTTGATTTAGCTGTTAAAGAGTTTAGATTAAATAGTTATTGTAGAAATGTTTCTGTTAAAAAAGGTAATGTTTTTTTTGATAGAAATAGTGATATATATTATAATAAACTTACAAAAATAATTTATTATAATTTAGATAAAGTAATGTTATCTGTTAAAAAAATGAAGAATAGCTTTAATTTAAGTTATATTGATGTAAAATATCTAATTTTTACTTATGTTAATACAATTTTATTACATGAATTAGAACATGCTTATCAACAAAAAAGAATTAGTTATGGAAGAAGTTTTGAAGATGTGCTTTTAAAAAGTTCATGGGTAACAAGTTTAGATAATCCTTCTAATATAAATACTAATCTTGGCCTTTATTATAAAGAAAATTATGATTTAGCAATAGAAGAAAGACTTGCAATATATTATTCAAATGAGCTTACAATTAGAAGTATAGATAGTTTAGATGTAGAATTTACAAATTTAAGAGATATTTATGTATATTTATTATTTAAAGATTTACTTAAAGGTTATAAAAAATCTTTAAGTCCAACTTATACATATTTGAAAGTACTTGGAAATGAAGGAGCAATGGTGTCAATTCCTAAAGGCTTGTCTTTAGAAGAAAAATTTAAATATGGTCTTAAAATTACACCAGAAGAATATCAAAAATTTGCAAAAACTAGAGATAATATAAGACAAAGAATTAAAAAATAGATAGATAATTCTTGTCTTTTTATCTTTTTTTGTGTTATTATGATATAGGAAAGAGGAATTAAGATGGGATTATTTAGTAAATTTAAAGAAGTTTTTAATAAAAAAGAAACAGAAAAAATAGAATTAGATGAAGCTTATGATAAGGGTTTAGAAAATACAAGAAAAGAGTTTGTTAATGAACTTAGTATTTTAGGACATAAATATAATAAAGTTAGTGAAGAATATTTTGACGAATTAGAAGATATATTAATTAGTGCTGATATAGGTGTTAATACGGTCATGAAATTTGTTGATAGATTAAAGGCAAGAGTAAAAAAAGAAAATATTACAGATACTAAATATTTGCAAGAAGTTATAGTTGACGAATTATTTATTATATATGTTTCAGGAGAATCTTTAAGTGATAAGATTAATATAAATAATGAGGGACCTACGGTTATTCTTATGGTGGGAGTAAATGGAGTAGGTAAGACAACTACGATTGCCAAATTAGCATATAAATATACTCAAAGTGGTAAAAAAGTTATGCTGATTGCGGGTGATACTTTTAGAGCAGGAGCAGTACCTCAACTTGAAGAATGGGCTAAAAAAACTAATTCTTTATTTTATGGAAAATCTAATACAGACCCAGCCGGAGTTATTTATGATGGGTTAATTAAAGCTAAGGAAGAAAATGTTGATATTGTTTTAATTGATACAGCAGGAAGATTACAAAATAAAGTTAATTTAATGAAAGAATTAGAAAAAATTAATAAAGTTATAGGTACACATATTAATGGTGCACCTCATGAGACATTATTAGTAATAGATGCGGCAACTGGGCAAAATGGAATATTACAAGCAGAAAGTTTTAAAGAAATTACTAATATTACAGGTATTGTGCTAACTAAACTTGATGGGTCTGCAAAAGGAGGAATAGTTTTAGCAATAAAAGAAAGTGTTAATATTCCTGTTAAATTTGTGGGCTTAGGAGAAAAAATGGAAGATTTAAAACCATTTGATATAGAATCATATATATATGGATTATTTAAGGATATGATTAATGATGGAAAATAGAGATTATTTGAATAATCTATTTGATATATATAGTTCTTTATTAACGAAAGTAGAAAAGTTAACATTTATTAATTATTATATGGAAGATTTATCTTTAAGTGAGATAGCTCTTAATAGGGGAATATCTAAAAGTAGTGTGGGAAAAACTTTAAATGAAGCGCAGAATAAATTAAGAGAATATGAAGATAAATTAAAGATTTATAAAATAAAAGAAGAACTAAAAGATATATTAGAAATTAATGATATTAATATAATAAAAAAGAAGATAGAGAAAATTATTTAAATTATTAAAAAAGCAACCATGAAGGTTGCCTTTTTAAGCGGCGCTTGGCGCCTACACGGGTTTGGTCCGTTGGACTATATATAGCTTACTAAGACCAAGTATAGATATAATAATATCTATACTACTATTATATCTATAATACAAGAAAATTATAACAATATTATATTTTTCTTGAGTTATGACTATAATTTACAATAAAAAATGGTAAAAGTCAACATATTTATAACAATTAATTCGCTTGTCTTTCTAGGTAATTAACTCTTTAAATATTTGCTAAAATGTTATATAATTTTTGCTGTGGGGGTGAATGCTCATGAAAAGACTTAATATATTTGTAGATGAAACAGGTGAATTTGGTTTTAATGATAAATCGTCAGTGTTATATGGTGTTTCATTTACTTTTCATGAGCAAGATAATAGTATTACATATGAATTAAATAAATTAAATAATAGATTAGAAAAAATTGGATATACAGATATGATTCATATGGCAGATTTAATAATGCATAGAGGAGATTATACTAAATTTAATATGAAAGTAAGGAAAAGTATTTTTAATGCTATATATCAATTTTCTAGAAAAATACCTGTAAAATATAAAACGATTATTGTAGATAAAAAATATACTGATAATGGGCGAATTTTAAGGCAAAAGCTATCTTTAGAAATTAATAATATGGTTAAAGAACATGAAAAATATTTTAGTAAATTTGATAATATAATATTGTATTATGATAATGGCCAAGAAATGTTAGGTAATATTTTAGATGTTATATTTTCGAGATATGAAAATTTTGAGCATAGAATTAAGTTTAATCATAAAGAAAAAAGGTTGTTTCAAGTTTCAGATATGCTTACTTATATAGATAAATATGATTATAAATATAAAAATAAGTTGCCTTTTACTAAAAGCGAAAAATATTTCTTTAATTTAGATGAAATTAGGAAAATATTAAAAGAACTTAATAAAAAGAGGTTTTAAATTATTAAAAAAGCAACCATGAAGGTTGCCTTTTTAAGCGGCGCTTGGCGCCAACGCGGGTTTGGTCCGTTGGACTATAAATAGCTTACTAAGACCAAGTATAGATATAATAATATCTATATTACTATTATATCTATAATACAAGAAAATTATAACAATATTATATTTTTCTTGAGTTATGTCTATAATTTACAATAAAAAACGGTAAAAGTCAACATATTTATTAAAAATAATTATAAAAACTACTTTACCTTTATTTTAATTTGTAGTAAAATTAAGCTCTGCGTTAGAAAGAGGGAGTTTTTTTATGAAGAAAACTAAAATAATTTGTAGTATAGGTCCAGCAAGTAATAATTATGAAACATTTAAAGAAATGGCTTATGCTGGTATGAATGTAGCAAGAGTTAATTTTTCGCATGCAACTATTCAAGAAAGAGAAACAGTTAGAGATTTAGTCGCTAAATTAAACAAGAATGAGAATATGTTTGTGGGTCTTTTATATGATACTAAAGGTCCTGAATTTAGAAATGGAACAGTAATAGAAGAGGGTATAGAATTAATACCTGGTAATACTATTAGAGTTGTAAAAGAAGATGTTATAGGTAATAATGAACGTTTTAGTGTTAATCACCCAGAAGCTTTAGATAGTCTTAATATAGGTAATATTATTCAACTTGAAAATGGGCTTATGAAAATAGAAGTAATATCAAAAGAAGAAGATGGAGTTACTTGTAAAGTTATTAATGGAGGAATACTTGGAAGTAAGAAAAGTTTATTTGTGCCTGGTGTTAAGTTAAATATTCCATTTATAAGTGAAGAAGATAGAAAAGATATTAGATATGCTTGTTTAAATGAAGGAGATTTTTTAGCTTTATCATTTGTATCTACTAAAGAAGATGTTCTAGAAGCAAGAAAAATAATAGATGAAGTTGGTAGTGATATTAAAGTTATTGCTAAAATAGAAAGTGCTACAGGAATAAATAATATTGATGAAATATTAGATGTTGTTGATGGAGTTATGGTAGCAAGAGGAGATTTAGGAGAAGAAGTAGCAATATCTTTATTACCAGTATATCAAAAATTAATTATTAGAAAAGCAAGAGAACATGGAAAGTTTTGTATCGTTGCAACAGAAATGCTTGAGAGTATGAAAAAAAATTCGCGTCCTACTAGAGCAGAAGTTACAGATGTTGCAAATGCTGTTCTTGATGGAACTGATGCGATTATGTTAAGTGGTGAAACAACAACTGGTAGTTATCCTACCTCGGCAGTTAAATATATGAGTAGTATTGCAAGTGAAACAGAGGAACATGCGACTAATCATTTTAAATATTTAGGTAAAATAGGTAGAACAGAATGTATTGCTAAAGGAGCAGTTGATTTAACTAATTATGTTTCTGTAAAAGCTATTGCTTGTGCTTCTATAAGTGGCTTTTCAGCACGTTTTATAAGTAATTTTAGGCCTAATTGCCCTATTATGGCGACTTGTACTAAAGATAATGTAGCACGTAGTTTAGCTCTTAATTATGGTGTTTATACAAGTTTAGTTCCAGTATTTAAAGACACAGATGAGATGATTAAAGTTGCAAAAGATAAAACAAGAGATTTCTTTAATTTAGATAATACAAGTAAAATAATTATTACAGGTGGTATTCCTACTCGTGATGAGGGAAGAATTACTAATTTTTTAAAGATAGAGGAAATATAATATTTATAATCTATCTTTTTTATTGGTTAATAGTCTAACTCTTTTAATTTTAAAATAATTTTCTTTAAAACTAAAGACTTTTTTAAAGTAATTTGGTACAATTATTTTAGGTGGTAAATATGAAGAGAGTTATATTAGTAGATGGTAATAATTTAATGTTTAGAAGTTATTATGCAACAGCATATTCTGGTAATATTATGCGTAATTCTAAAGGATTTCCAACAAATGCTTTATATGGCTTTGTAAGTATGATTAATAAAATAATTAATGAAGAAAATCCTTTATATATTGCAGTTGCTTTTGATATAGGGAAAAATTTTAGAAAACAAAAATATGATTTTTATAAAGAAGGAAGGGCGGCTACTCCTGATGATTTAATTAAACAAATGCCTATTGCAAGAAAAATACTTACAGCGATGGGAATTAAATATTTAGAACTTGAACCATATGAAGCTGATGATATTATTGGTACTCTTGCGAAAATGGCTGATTTAGACCCAGAATATGATGCAACAATTATTTCAAGTGATAGAGATTTATTACAGTTAATTAGTCCAGTTGTAGATGTTAAACTTTTAAAGCAAACAGGTTATATTAAGTATAATATGGAAACCTTTAAAAATGATTATGGAATAGATGCGATTAAAATTATTGATTTAAAAGCTCTAGCGGGAGATTCCTCTGATAATATTCCTGGAGTAAAAGGAATTGGAGAAAAAACGGCTCTTAAACTATTACAAGAATATGGTTCTTTAGAGGGAATATATGATAATATAGATAATATTAAAGGAAAGACTAAAGAAAAATTAGAAGTAGATAAAAATAATGCTTTTATGAGTAAAGAAATTGCTACTATATATAGAGATGTACCATTAAATATAGACTTTGAAGAAATTAAAAAATGCGAAGAAAATACAGATAGTTTAAGTGAAATATATGAAGAATTAGAGTTTTATTCTTTACTTAAGAATTTTCAAAAAAAAGAAGTTGTTACAAATTGTGAATATAAAGAAATAGATAATATAAATGATTTAATACTAGATAGTGAAGTTAGTATATATGTAGAGATAGATGAGGAAAATTATCATAAAGGGAATATTTTAGGTATTGGTATATGTGATAAAAACAATAATTATTATTTAGATAAAGATAAGTTTAATTTACTTGGAGATATTTTAAAAGATAAGGTTATTTATACTTTTAATGCAAAATCTTTAGAGATATTAAGTAGAAGATATAATGCTAATATAAAAGAAGTTAATTATGATTTGATGATAGCCTCTTATTTACTTGATTGTTTTATTAAAGATGATATTGCATATTTATTACACCCTAAAAGAATTAATGTTTCATTTTATGAAGATATGAAAAAGAATAATTTTAGTGATATAAAGAAATTAAAAGAAGATATAGTTTTAAAGAGTAGATATATATATGATAGTAGAGATACATATATTAATGAACTTAAAAAAGAAGAAATGTATGAATTATTTAGAGATATTGAAATGCCTTTAACATATGTTCTTGCAGATATGGAATATGTAGGAGTAAAAATAGATAGTAATACTTTAGAAGAAATAAAGAAAGATGCCCAAATAAAAATAGATGTTTTATCTAAAGAAATATATGATTATGCGGGTATGGAATTTAATATTAGTAGTCCTAAACAATTAGGAGAAGTATTATTTAATAAATTAGGACTAGCAACAGGTAAAAAAACACAGAAAGGTTATAAAACAGATGCAGCAACATTACAGAAATTAATAGATAAACACCCAATTGTTAATTTAATACTTGAATATCGTAATTTTAGTAAAATATTATCTACTTATACTATAAGTTTAGAAAATGCAAAATTTCCTGATGGGAAGATACATACTATATTTAAACAAACTTTAACAAGAACAGGGAGACTTTCAAGTGTTGAGCCAAACTTACAAAATATTCCTATAAGAGGGGAAGAAGGAAGAAAGGTTAGAAAAGCATTTATTCCTACTAATGATGTTTTTTTAAGTATTGATTATTCACAAATAGAACTTAGAATTTTAGCACATATATCAGGTAGTAAAGAATTAATTGAAGCATTTAGAAATGACCAAGATATCCATACTAAAGTCGCGGCCGATATATATGGTGTTAAAGAAAGTGAAGTTACTAAATTAATGAGAAGTACCGCTAAAGCAGTTATATTTGGTATAGTATATGGAATAAGTGGATTTGGTCTTGGAGAAAACTTAAATATTAATTCTAAAGAAGCTTCTAAATTTATTGAAAAATATTATGAACTTTATCCAGGTGTTAAAAATTATATGGATAATATAGTTAAAGAAGCTTATGATTTAGGGTATGTTAGAACTTTATTTAATCGTAAGAGAGTAATTGAAGAGTTAAATAATCGGAATTATATGATTAGAACATCTGGAGAGAGGATAGCTCTTAATACACCAATTCAAGGGACTAGTGCAGATATAATTAAAAAAGCAATGGTATTAGTGTTTGATGAGTTTAAAAAGAATAATATTAAGAGTAAAATAGTTTTACAAATACATGATGAACTTGTTATTGATACATTAAATAGTGAAGTAGAAATAGTTACTAAGATAGTTAAAGATGTTATGGAAAATGTTATTAAGTTATCTGTTCCTTTAAAGGTTGGAATAGGTATAGGAAAAGATTTATATGAGGTTAAATAATTATGCCAGAGATTGCAGAAGTAGAAACAGTTAGAAATACTTTAAAGAAAAGAATATTAAATAAAAAGATAGTAGATATAGATATTTTATATAAGAATATTATAGAAAGTAATATAGATGATTTTAAAAAAGATTTAATTAATAAATCATTTATAGATATTAAAAGAAAAGGAAAATGGTTAATATTTGAGACAGAAGATAGATATTTATTATCACATTTAAGAATGGAAGGGAAATTTTTTATAAAGAATAAAGATGAGGAAATAGTTAAACATGAACATGTTATATTTACTTTTGATGATAATAGTACTTTAAGATATCATGATACAAGAAAGTTTGGAAGAATGATTTTAATTAATAAAGAAGATTTATTAAAAACTAAAATAGGTGAATTAGGATATGAACCTTTAGATAAAAATCTTACAAGTGATTATTTATTAGATAAATTTAAAAATAAAAAATTACCTATTAAAACAGTTTTATTAGACCAATCTATTATAAGTGGGTTAGGTAATATATATGTTAATGAAGTATTATTTTATGCGAAAATTAATCCTTTAAGAGAAGCAAAGAGTATTACTAAGTTTGAAGCTTCTTTAATAGTAAAGGGAAGCAGAGAAATAATAGAAGAAGCAATAAAGATGGGAGGAACAACTATTAAGAGTTATACTTCTAGTTTAGGGGTAACAGGTAGATTTCAACAAAAACTTAAAGTTCATAAAAAAGAAGGAGAGCCATGTCCTATATGTGGTAGTCCTATTAAGAATATTAAAATTGGTGGGAGAAGTACATATTATTGTGAAGTATGTCAAAAATAGTTAGATTATATGTCTAGCTTTTTTATTAAAGAAACTCGCAAACCTTAATAATCGAGAGTCTGAGAGTTTATCTTATTTGGTATCTAACATATTTTTTATTAAGATTCCAATATTACTGCCTAATTTATCTTTTAATTTTATTAAATCTTCTTCATAATTTTTTTCTCTTTTAATTGCATCATAAATATATGGTTCAAAATCTTTAAAATTTAATTTAGATTTATTATATTTGCAAATATCATGTAATTTTTTTTCTAAATATCTTTTAGATTTATTTACATATCTATTTTCAAACATTTTTATTTTATCTTCTTGTTCAACTTCTTTAAAATGTAGCATAAGCCAAAATTCAAAAGTTGGGTTACTTACATATAAATTAACATTGCTCTCTTGGCAAAATTTCATAACTTCTTCATATTGATAATCTTTAAAATTTTGTTGGTCACGGTCGATAACTATATTTAATTTATCTGTAATATTGGAATATGTTACGTTTTGAGTTTCAAAATATATAGGAAAATTTATTGCTAAATCTTTATATATTTCACTTTTAAATAAATGAAGAAATAAACTATTTAAATCATCTTTTTTAATTTTATAATCATCTTTCTTATATAATTTAATAAGTTCTTTATGTATATCCTCTATATTTATTTTATAATTATTACTTCTAATACAGTTATCGATTTTATTTTTTAGTTCTAAAACAGTTATTTCATTAGTTGTTACATTTAAAATAAATTCTTGAACCATTTTTATTATAAAACTTGGGTGACTATTATTAGCAGTTGCATAATCTCTTAAGATATTAATTATTGTTATATTTTCAGAAATAATAGAATTATTTAACCCTTCAAAATACATAGGCTCAGAATTATTACCTTCAGACACAATAAAATATTTAGGCTTATATGTTTTTATTTCTGATTTTCTTGATGTTGCAAATTTATCATTAATTCTCATAATTGAAATCTATATTGGCGATAGCACCAAATCTTCCTTCTAAATATGCTTTATCTATTTTTCTATCAAATCTTGCAACATCTTTAAATTCTTCTAAAGAAAATATTTTTGATTCTCCTTTATTATTTTTTTCTGTGAACCATATTTCATCTCTTCTTACTAAATTAAAGTCTAATGTTTTTAATTCATGAGTAGTTATAATTAATTGATTATTTGACTTTGATTTTAAAAATATTTTTAATAAACCAGAAACTAAAAGAGGGTGCAAACTACTATCTAATTCATCAATTAAAAATAATTTATTATTAGTTAATAATATATCAATTAATTCTAAAATTCTAATAGTACCATCTGATTCATCATAAGCACCAAAAGTATTAGAATTATCTTTATGCAAGAATTTTAGAGAACATACATCATAAGTATTATCTGACTTTCTTTTAATAGTATATAAATCATTTTCGATTCTTAGAGTACATTGTAAATTTTTGTAACGAGTAGAGAGTATATTTATTTCATTTAATAGATTATTATAATCATTATCAGATAATTTTAGTTTAATATTTTTAATATCGCTTTCTTCAGTATTATAATCAACTATATCTATATCTAAAGCTTTTAATATTTTTAATATTTTTTCTTTACTTTTTATATAATCTATATCAAATAATTTATGAGTAGAGGGTCTTATAATTATAGTATCTTGCATGATGAATTTAAATACATTATAAATATCATCAAAATAATTATCAGTATTACTAGACATGATTAATCTTCTAGTCATTTCACTTAAAAATAAATCTTGATTGTTTTTTTGCATTTCTTCTAAGCAATTAAGGAAATTTAAATGTTTATTATCACATATATCAGAATAATAAGTTTTTTTCTTTAAATCTCTTTCAAATATTTTCTTTTCTTTATTTTTAGTCATATCAATCAACCATTCTGATATTATTTCTTTTTTAAAAATGTTAATTTCAAAGCCATAAGAATATAATTTATCATTTAGAGCAAGTTCATATTCAAAATAAGAATCATTATTTTTGTTGCTATTTATACCACGATAGTACTGATTATTAATTAAAGAGGAAATACCTTGACTAATTAAAGTTTGAATTAAGCTGATTGCAAGTATTAAATTAGATTTACCAGAACCATTAGCACCAAATATACCTGAAAATTTTAATATTTTATGATTATTTTTTGATATAATATGATTTTCATTATTTCTAGTTTTTCCTGCAAGCATTGAAAAGTGTTGTAATTCTTGAAAAGAACGAAAATTCTTAATTTTAAATCCTATTAACATATTTTATCTCCTTTATATTTAATTTTTCACATTTATTAACTATATTATACTTATATTTAACTTAAAAATCAATGCTATTTGTGATTTTTTCACATTTTGTTTATTCATTTAATAATATTTTAGCAACATTATTAATAGGCCCTGCACCGATTGTTAAAATTAAATCGTTTTCTTTAACATGTTCTTTTAAATAATCGGCAATAAGAGGATAGGTGCTAATATGAATAACATTAGTATTTTCTTTTTTAATTAAATTCACTAAATCTTCTTCTTTAACATTCCAAATATTAGTTTCTCTAGCAGGATATATATCACAGATAATTACATGGTCAAATTTAGATAAAACTTTAGCAAAATCTTTTAAAAGTTCTTTAGTACGGCTAAATGTATGAGATTGAAAAACAGCCCAAGTTTCATTATGTTTAACAGATTTAGAAGAATTATAAGTTGTCATTATTTCTGTTGGGTGATGAGCAAAATCATCAAAAATATGTGCTTTATGATATTCTCCTAAATATTCGAAGCGTCTTCCTACTCCCGTAAATTCTTTTAAAGCTTTTTTAATATATTTTTTATCTATATTATAAGTAATTGCAGTTGCAATAGTTGCTAGGGCATCTAAAATGTTATGAGTACCCCTAACACTTAAAGTAAATGTGTCATAATATTCATCATTAATATAAACATCAAATGATGGAAAGCCAAGAGAAGAGTAATTTATATTTAATGCTTTAATGTTAGCTTCTTTATTGTTTATACCAAAAGTAATTAAACTTGCTTTAGTATCAAGTAATTCTTTAGTATTAATATCATCTATATTAACTATTAAATGACCAGTTGAAGGTAATATTTCAGTATATTTTTTGAATGATTTTTTAATATTATCTAAGTTTTTAAAATAGTCTAAGTGGTCATTATCAATATTAGTTATTATTTCACAAGTAGGTTTAAAATTTAAAAAGGAATCAACGTATTCACAAGCTTCTAAAATAAAATATTTTTTATTACCTATATGATAATTGCCATTTATTTTTTTTAGAGAAGCTCCGATTTGAATAGTCGGATTAAGATTTGCTTCTAAAAAGACACTTGCAATCATACTAGTTGTTGTACTTTTTCCATGAGTGCCACTTATGCATATTAGATTTTCATAATTTTTAGTATATTCTCCTAAAAAGACCGCTCTATCTACTGCTTCAATATTATGTTCTTTCGCGTATATTAATTCAGGGTCATCTTCTTTAATTGCCGCGGTATAAATGATTAAATCACAATTTTTTAAAAGTTCTAAATCATGACCAATAGCGATTTTAATTCCTAGTTTTTTTAAATAAGAAACATTATCGGATTCATTTAAATCACTTCCTGTTATGTTTTTACCATCATTTTTTAAAGTAGCAGCGATACAATACATGCTTGCTCCTCCAATTCCAATTAAATGGATATTTTGATAATCTTTTATATTTTTTTTCATATATTTCACCTCATATTTTTTTTATTCAATTAATTTGTTTTCGTTAACTTGTTTTTGTAATAATTCTAAATTTTTTTAATACTTCTATAATATTTTGTAAATTATTTAATATTAACAAATGGAGTAAATTTGTATAATTTTTTATATTCAGTTTTAATTTGGTCGAATTCGACCAAATTAAAATCTTTGTTATGAAGTTCTTCCCACAAGCTAATGTAATCAATGGTGTTTATTTATTTTATTAGTTTTAAATTTTAAATGTAGGATTGCTAGAATTTTGATATTTTGCTAAATCTGTTAATGAGATATAATTAATATTTCCTACTCTTAATATTCCTACTTTATTTTCCTTGACAATTATTTCTGTTGTTACTAAGTCTTTCTTCAATATTTATATCTCCTTTCTGTTTATTATATTATATACTTAAATTATAAGAATAATCAATAAAAAAAGTTTATTTAAGTTAAATATTAAAAGCATTTATGTATAAATTTATTCTTTTTTAATCTTAATAAACATAGAATAAATAGGAGGCTAATATGTTTAATAACTTTGGTTTTACAGGAAGTAAAATTTTAAAAGACGCAGAAGAAGAAAGATATAATTTACATCACCCTTATGTTGGGTCTGAACATTTAATGCTAGCTTTATTAAAAAATAATAATAGTTTAAAAGATAAATTATTAGAATATGATTTAAATTATAATGATTTTAAAAAAGAGCTTATTAGTATTGTAGGTATTCCCAAGAAGAATTTAGAGGTAAATTTATATACACCTTTACTTAAAAGAATTATAGCAAATGCAATAAATGATGCGAAAGAAAATAATAAAGGAATTGTAACAGAAAATCATTTATTGGTGGCCCTACTTGATGAAGGGGAAGGTATTGCAATTAGAATAATGATAGGTATGGGTATTAATGTTGATGATTTATATGATGATTTAAAGATTAAGCCAAATAAAGTTAATAATAAATTAGAACTATTTAATGTAGGTACAATTATTAATGATAAAGTAGATACTTTTGATAAAGTTATAGGTAGAGATAAAGAAATTAACAGTATAATAGAAGTATTACTTAGAAAAAAGAAAAGTAATCCTTTATTAATAGGTCCAGCAGGAGTAGGGAAAACTGCTCTTGTTGAAGAACTTGCAAGAAGAATAAATAATAAAGAAGTACCGAATTTTTTAGAGAATAAAATTATTGTTGATTTACCAATGGGAGATTTAGTAAGTGGAACAAAATATCGAGGAGAGTTTGAAGAGCGACTTACAAAAATAATTAAAGAAGTTATTAAAAATAAAGATATTATTCTTTTTATTGATGAAGTTCATGCGATGGTTAATGCAGGAGGAGCAGAGGGGGCAATAAATGCGAGTGATATTTTAAAACCTTATTTAGCCAGAGGAGATATTAGGGTTATCGGGGCAACAACAACTCATGAATATGAAAAATATATTGCAAAAGATAAAGCTTTAGAAAGAAGATTTGAGACTATTTTAATAAATGAACCTAATTTAGAGGAAACAAAAAATATTCTCTTGGGACTTAAAAATATTTATTCAACTCATCATCATATTAAAATAAGTGATGAAAATATTTCTGATATAGTAAGTCTTGCTAATAAATATTTATTTAAGAAGAAAAATCCTGATAAGTGTATTGATTTACTTGATAGTATATGTGCTCATGTTAAAAGAAAAAGTATTAATTATGAGGAACTTAAACCTTTGGATAAAAATTTAAAAGAATTAATTAAAAAAAAGGAAATTTATGTAAAAAATAATGAGTTTGATAAAGCTTTAGATGTTTGTTTAGCTATTAATGAAGTAGAAAATAAAATAAATGATATTAAAAATAATAAAAATGATATTATAAAAAAAGAAGATATATTAAAAGTAATAGAAAATAAAAGTAATATACCTATGTTTTTAAATAAAGATATTTTAATTAAAGATATAGAAAATAATTTAAGAGCAAAGATAGTTTATGAAGATAATGCTTTAAATAAAATTATAGATTCTTTAAAATTATATTTTAAACAAGATAATATAGTTAAATTATTGTTAGTAGGGCCAAGTGGAGTGGGTAAGACTAGTTCAGTTAAAATTATAAGTGATACTTTAAAAAATAATTTAATTAGACTTGATATGAGTGAGTATAATTTAGAGACTAGTGTTAATAAATTAATTGGTGTTTCTCATGGGTATGTGGGTTATGAAGATGATTATATATTTAATAAAGTTAAATATAATCCATATTCTATTATTTTAGTAGATGAAATAGAAAAAGCTCACCCAAGTGTTCTTAATTTGTTTTTACAAATAATGGACGAGGGATTTATTCATGATTCTCATGGTGAAAAAATAGATTTTTCTCATACTTTAATATTTATGACTTCTAATGCTTGTAAGAATAATAGTATTGGATTTGGAGAAATAAAGAATAATGATTTAAAAGATACATTTAGTGAAGAGTTTTTAGGAAGATTTGATGATATTGTTATGTTTGATACTTTAACTAAAGAAAATGTTTTAAATTATTTAGATAAGTGTTTAATTAATAAAGATATAGATTATGAAGAAGTATTAAAAGAATTAAAATATGAGAAATATGGATTTAGATATATAAATAAAGTAATTAATAAATATAATAATAAGATTAATAGTTAGTATTACATCATATTTTATATATGTAAATTAATATATTTTGTTGGTTAAAAAAAGAATTTGAATTAATATTTCAGATTTTTTTATTACATTTTAATTAAAAAAATTTAAACTTAGTTTGTTTATTAATTATTGTTATTGTTATTATAATCTTCTTCTTTAAAATCTAAATTATTCATTGCAAAATCAAGACATTGACTGATAAGTTCGTTTCTGCTTATATTAATTTTACCTGCAAGTCTATCTATTTCTTCAACTCTATAATCTTCAATTCTTATAGTTATAACTATTTTTTCGCTTTTATTGACTGGTTGAAACCTTTTCATAAAGTTCATCTCTTTCTTATATCTTTATTGTAATCTATTTTATGCATTATTTATATATTTAAAAATTGATTATAAACAATAGTCTGAAATATTTTCAATAGTATTTCCAAACTTAGAATTACTATTGTAATCTATTTTAAATATTATTAATATATTCAAAAAATGATTACATTTTTGAAAAAATATGGTATAATGTATAAAAGAAAGAAGGAAAGATATGAAAAATAATGAAAGTTATAAGTTTGTAAAACTGGAAAAATTAAGTAGGGGAAGATTTAAGAATTTTATTATAGTTATATTAGTTATAAGTATAATAGGAGTTACTTTTATAAATAAGAGTAAAGCTAAGTATAGAGTAACACAAAGTATACAGGTAGTAAGTGGTGATATTTATTATGCTAAGTTCGATTATAAAATAATGAAAGTATATTTACAAAACAAAGATAAAACAAGTTATGTAGATAATGGAACAACTATTCCTACAAGTGGGTATAAATTAAGACCAATAGGTAATGGTGCAAATGATAGTTATTGTACCATAAATAATGTAAGAGCAGAAGATGTAACTATTACATACAACAATGGACAAATATCTATTAACTCAAAAAGAAAAGGTGCTAAATGTTATTTATATTTTGATATACAAGAAACTCTAGCGGACGTAATAAAAAAACAAGTTAATACTGTAAGTGATGGCTGTCCAGCTTATGAAGAAGCACCATCTATAACTAGTATAGAAGATAAAAAAAGTTTATTATGCAAAGGAATAGATGATTTTGGAGATACTTATTATTTTAGAGGAAATCCAACAAATAACTGGGTTAAAATTGGAAATTTCTACTGGAGAATAATAAGATTTAATGGTAATGGTAGTATAAGATTAATTTATTCAGGAAATGGTAAAGCAGAAACAAGCGGAACAGGTACTCAAACAAAAACTTTAGCCTATAATAGACAATATGATGATGCACAATATGTTAAGTATGTATATGGAAGTACAGATAGTACTATAAAGGCTGATTTAGATAGTTGGTATACTACTAACCTAAAGAGCACATATGGAAGTAAAATGGATGGAAGTGTAGGTTTCTGTAATGATGCTGATACTGGTTCAACTTTTGAATTTTATCAATATTTTAAACCACATGATAGAATATATTCTAATAGAAAACCAACATTTAAATGTAATACTCCAACAACTAATTTGTTTACAACAAGTGGAGGTACAAAAGGCAATCAAAAATTAACAAACCCAATAGGTCTTATTACAGCAGATGAAGCAAGTTTTGCTGGCGCAACAAATAATGACTATTATTCTGGTTATTATTTATATACTGGTCAAAACTACTGGACAATGTCTCCGTTTTTCTTTTATACCATCGGTAGTGTGCGCGTGTTCTATGTGTATAGCAATGGCGGCCTCCTCAGCGACTATGTGAACATCGCGTATGGTGTGCGCCCAGTAATAAATCTGAAGGCTGATACACTGTTTAAAGAAGGGGGTGCTGGAACTTCAACAAATCCATACGAAGTAGTAATATAATCTTTTGCTTAAGTAGCTCTAATATTTATACTTAGGCATGAAAAAGTCAGGATACTCTTCCTGCTTTTTTTATTTAAATATTTAGGTTTATCAATTTTACTTAATAAATAATCTGTATTTATTTCAAGATATAAGCAAATTCAAAAACTTTTCTTTTAGGTATATTTTTCCATCTGTCATGTGTTACTTTGTTTATAATAGATAATTAATTATTATCTTCCGTATCTATTTTTTGGGGCTAATTCTTATAGTTTTTAAAGCAGATTTTAAATTTTGGTATTTATATCATTTTCTTTCCATTGTTTGAGATTTCCCGAGTAACCTTTTCTTGAATAACCATAGTATTCTCTTTTATCTTTTAATGAAGATGCAATGTTCATTAGATACCTATTTCAAAATGTAATTGGGGATTTTTCTCTTTAATTAATTTTCTTGGGTAACCTTTAATAGTTATATCATCTGGTGTAAAATCATAAAAATTATCTATATTTGGATTTAAATCTACATAAGGATTACAATCAATACCCTCTCTTTGTAACATTTCTTGCGCATTTTTAATATGACGGTCATAAATTTGAATATTATTATAGAACCAAGTAAATCTTCCAGGAGTATACCCAGTATGTCTTGCTACTAAATAAAGAAGAACTAAATATTGAACTTGATTAATACAACCTGCCGTACAAAAATCACTTGAACGTTGGAATAAACTCATATCTAAATAATCAATCCCATCTCTTCCATGTCTTACATTCCAAACTGTTTGATATGCACAAGGCATTAATCCATGTAATTCTTTAAAATCTTCTACTTGCCAAAGATTAATTATATGTCTTCTACCATCAGGATTATTTTTAATATCTTCAAGTAAATTACGCATTAAATTATGTCTTCTAACAGTTTCACCATAACAAGCACCGATAGTTCTATTTCCAATATCCCATTCGTCCCACCAAGTAACATTATATTTTTCTTTTAATAAATCTAAATTATTTGATTCGTCTTGATATATCCAGAGTAATTCACCAATAGCACTTTTAACTGCGATAGGTCTTAAAGTAATTAAAGGGCTTTCATTTTTAGTTAAATCATAAGTCATAAGTCCATGATTAACACTTAAAGTATAAGCAGGAGAGCCATCACTATATTTAGGTCTTGGATTAATATCATAAGTACCTTCATCTAATATTCTTTGTAATAATTCTTTAGTATATTTGTCTCCTTTTGTTCCATGCTCCATTTTGTATCACCAAAAATATTATAAATAAAAATTTAAGAATACGCAATACTTGACTTAATATTATTTTTTTAATATTATTTATTAGGAGGGTATATGACAAATATAATTATTATTAGTGCAGTTGGATTAAATAATGAAATAGGGGTTAATAATAAATTAATATGGACTATTAAAAAAGATTTAAATTTTTTTAAAAGAGTAACTATAAATCATAAGATAGTTATGGGTCATAATACATTTATGTCTTTACCAAAAGTACTTGAGGGAAGAAGTTATATTATACTTACACATCATAATATAGATAATGAGAAAGTTTTAGTATTTAATAATTATGAAGAATTAATTTGTTATTTAAATAGTATAAATGAAGATATATTTATTATTGGAGGAGAGAGTTTATATAGATTATTTTTAAATGAAGCTAAGTTTTTATTACTTACAGAAATAAATAAAAGTTTTCCTCATGCAGATACGTATTTCCCTTATTTTGATAAAAATAATTATATAAGAGAAGTAATAAAAAAAGATAGAGAAAATGATATAGATTTTTGTCATGTCCTTTATAGAAAGAAGTAATTATTATGGGAAAATTGATTGTAATTGAAGGTACTGATTGTTCAGGTAAAGAAACACAGACTAAGTTACTTGTTGAAAGACTTAAAAAAGAGGGAGTAAAGGTCGCGACATTATCTTATCCGAGATATGATACTCCAACGGGTAAAATTATTGGGGCTTGTTTACTTGGTAAGCCTGATATGTGTAAAAAATATTTGAAAGATGATAAAAGTTTTTTTCCGGAGGGTGGAGGAAATATTGATGCACTCACGGCAATTAGTTATTATGCCGCGGATAGGAGATATAGTTTACCAGAAATAAATAAATATTTGAATGAAGATTATGTTTTAATAATTGATAGATATGTAACTAGTAATATGGCTCATCGGGGAGGATTAATTGAAGATGAGCATGAAAGAAGAAAAATGTATAAAAAAATAGAGTTATTAGAATATGATGTGATGGAACTTCCCCGACCTGATTTAGTAATATTTTTATATATGCCTTATGATTATGCTTGTATTTTGAAGAATGGGCGTGAAGAAGAATTAGATGATGTTGAGAAAAACGAAAAATATTTAAAATTAGGAGAAACAGCTTATTTAGAATTAACTAAGTTATATAATTATAAACTTATTAATTGTGTTTCTGATAATAAGATTAAAAGTAAAATGGATATTCATGAGGAAATTTATGACTATTTGAAAAATGAGGTTTTTAAAGATTAAAAAAAGAAATATTATTCTCTTATTATAAGGATAATATTTTCTTTTTAGATAAACCAGTAGCTTTTTGTATAACATTTATTGGAACTTTTAGATTAATTAAATTTTTGGCTGTTTCAATAATATACTTTGTTATATAATCATGAGAAAGAACAAACTTGAAATTATCGTCACTTGCTAGAGAATATTTCTTTTCTTTTACGTTTGTTTTCAAGAGTTTCCCTCCTTTCACAAGTTGCTAGAATAACACAATATAAAAAAGGTTACAACCGGTTCGACAAAACATGCCAAAACTTGTCATTTTTTTTAAAATTTAATAAATGATAATATTTCTTCTTTTTATGACATATATTTTAAGGGGAGTAAATATATGAAAAATTTTACTAATTATACAGTTTATGATAAAAAAGAAAAATATCATGATGAAACTAAAGTAGTAAGAGGAGCTTTAGGGCATGATCCTACTACGGGAGCAATAAGTTTTCCTATTTTTCAAACATCAACTTATCGGCATATTGGAATAAAAGAAAATACTAATTTTAATTATAGTAGAATTATTAATCCTACGAGAGAAGAATTAGAAAGAACTATGGCAATATTAGATGGAGGGTATAGTGCTTTTGCGGTTTCTAGTGGTATGGCGGCCGTTAGTTTAGTTTTAACTATTTTAAAAAATAAAGAGCATATTTTAATTTCTGATGATGTTTATGGAGGAACAGTTAGGGCTTGTGAAAATACTTTAAAAGAAATGGGAGTTTTATATACACAGGTAGATTTTACAGATATAGAATTAGTTAAAAAAGAAATAAAAGCTAATACAAGAATGATGTTAATAGAAGTTCCTACTAATCCTATGATGAAAGTTGCGGATATAAGGGAAGTTACGAATTTAGCCCATCAATATGGAATTACGGTTGTAGTTGATAATACATTTTTAACTAGTTATTATCAAAAACCACTTATGCTTGGAGCAGATATAGTTATTTATAGTGCAACAAAATATATTGCAGGGCATAATGATGTTTCCGCGGGTATTGTAGTTGTTAAAACAGAAGAACAGGCAGAATATTTAAAGAATAAAATAGCTATTTTAGGGGCTCCTTTATCACCAATGGATTCATGGCTTACTTTAAGAGGATTAAAAACACTCGCGGTTAGATTAGATAAACATAGTCTAAATGCTATTAAAATTGCTGATTTTTTGAAAGTACACCCAAAAGTTAAACATGTATATTATATTGGATTTAAAGACCACCCTAATTATGAAGTTACTAAAAAGCAAACAAAAGGATTTGGAGGTATGATTTCTTTTGAATTAGATAGTATGAAGACAGTTAATAAATTTTTAGAGAAGATTAATTTAATTTTATTTGCAGAAAGTTTAGGGGGAGTAGAGTCTTTAATTACACACCCGGCAAGTAGAACTCATACAGAAATATCTAAAGAAAATAGAGAAAAATTAGGAATTAAAGATACTCTTTTAAGATTATCAGTGGGAATAGAAGATTGTTCTGATTTAATAAATGATATAAAACAAGCATTAGAATAAAGGAGGAATATAATGCTTAAATTTACAAAAATGGAAGCTTATGGTAATGATTATATTTATATTGATGTAAGAAAAGAGAAAATAGAAAAAATAGAAGAGTTAGCACGCATGCTTACAAATAGACATTTTGGAATAGGAGGAGATGGACTTGTTTTAATAGATAATAGTTTAGTCGCAGATTATAAAATGCGGATTTTTAATCCTGATGGAACAGAAGCAGAAATGTGTGGAAATGCAATAAGATGTGTTGCAAAATATATATATACAAAAATAAATAAAAAAAAGAGTTTAACTATTGAAACTCTAGGGGGCATAAAGACAATTGAAATATTAGGTGATTTAATTAAAACTAATCTTGGTATTCCAGAATTTTCATCTAAATTAATACCTGTTGTAACAGATAAAGAAAAATTTATTAATGAGAATATTACTATTTTAGATAAAGAATTTTTGATAAGTTGTTTATCTTGGGGAAATCCTCATGCAGTTATAATAGTAGATGATGTAGATAATTTTGATGTTTTAAAATATGGACCTTTAATAGAAAATTATAAAATATTTCCTAAAAGAACTAATGTAACTTTTGTTAGTGTTATAAATGAAAATACATTAAAGATAAGAGAATGGGAAAGAGGAGTGGGTGAGACTATTTCATGTACAACAGGTAGTGCTGCGGCGATGGTTATAACATATTTATTAGGACTTACTAAGAATAAGTGTGAAGTAAAACAAACTTTAGGTACTCTAGATATTGAGTTTGATACTAATAATCAGGAAGTATATGTAATGGGTTCATGTAATTTTGTTTTTGAAGGAGTTATTTATGAATAAAAAATTAAGTGATTTATTAAGTAATCTTAAATATACTTTAATTGAGGGTAATACTGATATTTTAATTAATGATATTAAATATGATAGTAGAAAAGTAGAAGAAAATGATATATTTATTGCTATAGAAGGCTTTAATACAGATGGACATGAATATATACCAGAAGCTATAAGTAGGGGTGCTAAAGTAATAATTGTTTCTAAATTAGTTAAGATACATGGTGATGTAACAATTATTAAAGTAGAGGATACAAGAGAGTTTTTAGGAAGTTTATCTCTTGCTTATTTTGAACACCCAGAAAAGTCTTTAACATTAATTGGAGTTACAGGAACAACAGGTAAAACTACTACAACATACTTAATTAAAAGTATAATAGAAGAAGCTGGTGTAAATGTTGGTTTAATTGGGAGTATAGGAATTAAATATTTAGATAAAAATATTACTACTAAGAATACTACTCCAGAGATATATGATATAGCTAAATATTTAAATATTATGTTAAATAATAATATTACTCATGTAATAATTGAGGTATCTAGTCAAGCTTATAAATTAAATCGTTTAAAGGGAATAAAATTTGATTTAGGTATTTTAACTAATATAACTAAGGACCATATAAGTAAAAATGAACATAGTAGTATGGAAGAATATATAGAGTGTAAAAATAAATTATTTTTAAATAGTAAAGAAGTTATTGTTAATAATGATTCTAAATATTTAAAAGAAGTATTAAAAAATGTTAATGTTAAAATAAATAGTTATAGTATTGATAATGCCTCAGATTTAAAAGTAGAAGAATATAAACTTGTAAATGATGAAGATTTATTTGGGTCTATATTTAAGACAAATGGTATAATAAATGAAGAATTTAAAATTAATTTACCAGGAAAGTTTAATATATATAATACTCTTGCGGCCATATTTGCTTCTTATAAATTAAATATTAGTTTAGATATAATAAAAAGAGCTATTATTAAAACAAAAGTTAAGGGGAGAATGGAATTAGTAAGTGTTAGTCCTAAATATAAAGTTATAATAGATTATGCACATACAGAAGATGGGTTAAAGAATTTAGTTGAAACATTAAAAGATTATAAGCCAAATAAACTTATTAGTGTATTTGGGGGAGGAGGTAATAGATCTCGTGATAGAAGAAAAAGTTTAGGGGAAATTATTGGTGTCTTTAGTGATTTATGTATTATTACGATGGATAATCCAAGATTTGAAGAGTTAAGTGTTATAAATGAAGATATTAAATTAGGTCTTAATAAAGTAAATGCTAAATATATTGAAATAGATGATAGAAAGATGGCAATAAACTATGCTTGTAATTATGCAGATTCTAAAGATATAGTTGTTTTAATTGGGAAAGGACATGAAGAATATCAAGATATTAAAGGGGTTAAATATCCTTTTAGAGAAATAGATGTTTTAAAAGAAATAGAAAGGAAATATTAAAATTCTTTACTTATTTAGATTAGTTTAGTATAATAATTTCTAGGAAGTGGTTACTTATGAAATTAAATGAAAAAGAATTTAGGGCAGTCCTTTTAGGAAGTGATATTAATACTTATAGTATGGCGCGAGCTTTTCATGAAGAATATAAAATAAAGTCAAAAGTAATTGGCAAATATTATACAGGACCAAGTTATCAAAGTAAAATAATAGATTTTGAAGCACACCCTGATATAGATAAAAAAGAAGTATTTATTAAAGTATTAAATGATTATGCTCTTTTAAATAAAGATAAAAAGTTAATATTACTTGGGTGTGGAGATAATTATGTCCGTAATATAATTGAGAATAAAAAGAGTTTAAGAAATAATTATATTATACCTTATATAGATAAAGATTTAATGGAGACTTTAATTAAAAAAGAATGTTTTTATAAGTGTTGTCAAAAATATAATTTAGATTATCCTAAAACATTTATTTATGATAGAAAAATGAAACATGATTTTAAGTTAGAATTTCCTTTTCCTGTTATTTTAAAGCCTTCTAACAGTGTTGATTATTTTGCTCATGAATTTCCAGGACAATATAAAGTATATAAAATAGATGATAATGCTATGTTATTAAAAACAATAGATGATATATATAATGCAGGATATAAAGATACTTTAATAATTCAAGATTTTATCCCGGGAGATGATTCTTATATGCATGTTATGACTTGTTATTCTAACAGACTTGGGAAAGTTAAATTAATGAGTTTAGGTCATACAATGCTTGAAGAACATACTCCTCATGGGATAGGTAATCATGCCACGGTTATTAATGAATATAATGAAGAATTATCTTTAAAGATAAAGAATTTTTTAGAGAGTATAAATTATGTAGGTTTTAGTAATTTTGATATTAAATATGATGCAAGAGATAATAAATATAAAGTTTTTGAAATTAATTTAAGACAGGGAAGAAGTAATTTTTATGTTACTTCTGGAGGATATAATTTAGCTAAATATATTACAGAAGATTATATATATAATAAAGATATGGATTTTGTTATAGCAAATAAAAAACATCTTTGGACAATGATACCTATAAAGATTATTTATACTTATGTAAATAAAGATTATTTAAAAGAAATTAAGTCTTTAGTTAAAGAAAAGAAAGTTACTAATCCTTTATATTATAAAGGGGATAATAATTTAAAAAGATATATAAGACTTAAAAAGGCAGATAAAAAACAATTTGCAAAATTTAAAAAGTATTTAGGAGAGTAATTATGAAATATTTTAAAATAAAAGATTATATAGATGTTTTAAAGAAACATAACTTGATAGAAAAAATAAATATTGATGATGAATTATTAGACATGGAAATTAATTATATTACTCATAATTCAAAAGATGTTAAAGATAATACTTTATATATATGTAAAGGATTAAAATATAAGTCTATTTATTTAAAAGAAGCAATAGATAATGGAGCTTTATTATATGTATGTGAAAAAGAAAATGCAACAGAAGATGCACCACATATAATAGTTAATGATATTAGAAAGTCTTTAGCGTTAATATCTATTCTTTATTATAATGAACCGGCAAGTAAATTAAATTTAATAGGTATTACAGGAACTAAGGGTAAATCTACTACTTCATATTATATTAAAAGTATTATAGATAATTATTTAAAGAATAAAGGAAAAGATATGGCTATAGTATCTTCAATAGATGTTTATGATGGTATTTCTGTAAAAGAATCTTTAATTACAAGTCCAGAGTCTATTGATTTACAAAAAATTATGGCTAATACTGTTAAAGCTGGTTTAAGTGATTTAGTGATGGAGGTTAGTAGTCAAGCTTTAAAATTAGATAGAGTATATGGACTTACTTTTGATGTTGGAGCATTTTTAAATATATCACCAGACCATATTAGTGAAATAGAACATAAAGATTATGATGATTATTTTTATTCTAAATTAAAATTTTTTAAACAAGTTAAGAATTTAGTTATAAATTTAGATACAGACCGTTTAGATGAAGTATTAAAGGAAGCTAAAAATGTTAATAGTGTTATTACTTTTAGTACTAAGAAAAAAACTGCCGATATATATGCTTATGATATAACTAAAATAGATTATATAACTACTAAATTTAGAGTTAGAACACCTAAGTTTGATGAAGAATTTATTTTAACTATGCCAGGTTTATTTAATGTTTCAAATGCTTTAGCGTCTATTGGTATTGCGTATATATTAAATATTCCTTATGAAAATATGTATGAAGGATTAAAAGTTGCAAGAACAAGTGGAAGAATGGAGTTACATGCAACAAAAGATAATAAAACTATTGCAATAGTAGATTATGCTCATAATAAGCTTAGTTTTGAAAAATTATATGAATCTGTTAAAAGTGAATATCCAACAAAAAAAATAATTACAGTATTTGGTTGTCCGGGTGGTAAAGCCCAGATTAGGCGTCATGATTTAGGAATATTATCAGGACTTAATTCAAAAGTTACTTATTTAACGGCTGAGGACCCAGGACCAGAAGATGTTACTAAGATATGTGAAGAAATAGCATTTTATGTTAAAAAAAGTAATGGTAAATATAAAATAATAGAAGATAGAGAAGAAGCTATAAAAAAAGCAATATTAGATAATCCCGGTTGTATTATCTTAATAACAGGCAAAGGAAATGAAACAAGACAAAAATATGGAGGAGAATACTTACCATGTAAAACAGATACAGAGTGTGTAAAAGAAGCTTTTCTTCAATATGAAAATAGTCTTATTTCAAGTTAATTTTATCTAATAAAGTATCAAGTATAGTAGTAGATATATCATAAGTTTTATTATTAATATCTTTTAAGGGATTAAATTCTACTAAGTCAAAAGAAGCAATATTATCTATTTTTTCTAAAAAAAGATTAAGAGCTATTAGAGCTTCTTTTTTAGTTAGACCATTTTTTTCGGGAACAGAAACACCAGGTGCAATATTTGGGTCTATTACATCTAAATCATAACTAATATGTATTTTAGAAGTATTATTAAGAGCAATTTTTAAAGCTTCATTTATAACATATTTAATACCTAATTTTTTAATATCATTAGTTGTGAATACTTTAATACCAGCTTGTTTTAAATTTTCTTTTTCTAATTCATCGATACTTCGGGCGCCTACTATGACAGTATTTTTAGGATTAATATAGTCTTTAATTTTAAAATTTATTAATTCTTTATTATTAAAGCCATTTATAGTTGCAAGAGGAAGACCATGAATATTACCAGTTATAGTAGTGTTAAAAGTATTATAATCAGGGTGAGCATCAAACCAGATAATTCCTATATTACCATTTTTATAATTACTTGCAAGAGCACTTCCAATAGAAATTGAATGATCTCCTCCAATAGTAAAAGGAAATTTAGGACTATTTATTATAGTATGATATAACTTATTATTAAAGATATTTATTTCAGAAAGATTTTTTTGAAGATTTTTAGGATTTTTATCTTTAATAAAATTAGAAGTATTATTTATATAAGTAACATTATATTTATTTTCTAAATATTTACCAAGTTTATAAGCACCAAGACTTGCACCATCAATATGAACTCCAGCATCAGTACAAGCACTAATAATAATAGCTTCCATTTTTATCACCAAGACTTATTTTAACATAAAAATTATTTTAGTTTAATATTTATTCTTCTATTTTTAGGAAAAAAATGATACAATAAAAAAAGAAGGAAGGATATTATGTTTGGAAGAAAAGAAAAAGAACAAGAAAAGTTTATTGCTACAGTTGCAGTTAGTAATAGACATGTTCATTTAAAAGAAGAAGTGTTTAAACAATTATTTGATGAGCCTTTATCAATGAAAAGACCATTAAATCAGGTAGGAGAGTTTGCTTCAATGCAGACAGTTACTCTTAAAGGTCCTAAGGGAGAAATACCAAATGTTAGAGTTATTGGGCCATTTAGAAAATATAATCAAGTAGAAGTATCAAGAAGTGATGCGATAATTTTGGGAATAGACCCACCTGTTAGACAAAGTGGCGATTTAGAGGAAAGTGAGACAATTACTTTAATAGGTTCAAAGGGAGAAGTTACTTTAGAAAATGCTTGTATTCAAGCAGAAAGACATATTCATATGAATGCAAGAAAAGCAAGTGAATTAAATTTAAAACATGAAGACTTAGTAAAGATTAAAGTTGAAAATGATAAAGGGGGAATGATGGAAGCTTTTGTTAAAGTATCTGATAATGGGTATTTTGAGATACATTTAGATAAAGATGATGCAAATGCTTTTATGTTAAAAACTGGTGATGAAGTAGAAGTTGAAAGATAATTATAGGACCACTTACTTAAAAAGTTAGTGGCATTTTTTTAAAAAATATTTTATAATATACTTTAATTGGTGATAGTCTGAAAAATAATTATTTTCATGACTATGTGTGCCTTGAACGAAGTGAAAGGAATGTGTGGTTTATATGAATAATTCTTGGAAAATAGGTAATATAGAAATAAAAAACAAATTAGTTTTAGCCCCCATCGCTGGTGTAACAAACGCAGCTTTTATTAAAATATGTGAAGAAATGGGAGTAGGCTATGCGATAACAGAATTAATAAGCGCAGAAGCTATAGTAAGAAATAATAAGAAAACATTTGATATGTTAAAAGGTTTAGATAAAATAAATATTCCTATCGCTGTTCAAATATTTGGTAGTAATGAAGAAGTCATGGCCAAAGCATCTCAAATATTAGTTAATGATTATCATGTTAAAATAATTGATATTAACGCAGGCTGTCCTGTTCCTAAAGTAGCCCAAAGAAGTAACGCGGGTAGTGCTTTACTTAAAAATCCTGAAAAGTTAGGTAAAATAATTAAAAGTATTACGAGTGTTGTCGATGTTCCTGTTACAGTTAAAATAAGAAGTGGCTGGGATAGTAAAAGTATTAATGCTCCCTATGTTGCTAAAATATGTGAAAAATCTGGTGCTAAAGCCATATGTATTCATGCTCGAACTAAAGAACAAGGCTACTCTGGACTTGCAAACTGGAATATTATAAAAGAAGTAAAAGAAAGTGTATCTATTCCTGTAATTGGTAATGGAGATATAACTACCCCCAAGAAAGCTAAAGAAATGCTTGATTTAACTAAATGTGACGCCATAATGATAGGAAGAGCATCTATTGGTAATCCTTGGCTTTTTAAAGAAACATTAGAATATTTAAATTCTGGTATCTTAATTTCTAAACCAACTTTTATCGAAAAAATAGAAATGATTAAGAAACATTATAAATTACTTAAAGAAATAAAAGAAAAAGAATCTTTATTAGAA
>CANQTE010000009.1 GCA_947626695.1 uncultured Bacilli bacterium
ACTAACAACGGAAGATTATATGTACTCTTTCGTTATTGGAAAAGAGTTGTAGATAACTACGACACTCGCTCCAAATTTGATTGATACTCGGAACACACTTCCGATTGTAATAAATGCTAACAGAAATGTTAGTTTTTTTTGTTATGTAAAGGAGTTATATAAACTACCCACGTTATATTAGCTTGAAAGCTTGACATTAAATATAGATTTTAATTATATTGTAAATGACATTTACTTTAGCATTATAACTAAGATAAATATTTTTCAAATTGAAAGCTACTTTTTGGTTCTTAAACATTAAGGAGTGATAACTTAAAATTAAGTATCATTTTTTTAAAGAATGCATAATTTAGTGTTTTAAAAAAATTAAAAAGAAGTGACTAATTATTTTCATCACTCCTCAAAGTGCAAGCACCTACGTTTTTGTAAATACAGTTGAGTAGAAGTTTTATTTATGACATATTAAATGAAAGTAAGGATTTAAGTATGAAAGAATATTTTGATAAAGCAATAGAACTTGCTAAATTGGGAATTAAAAATTCAGAAGGTGGTCCATTTGGAGCAGTTATTGTTAAAGATAATAAAATAATCAGCTATGGGAATAATAAAGTTTTAAAAGAAAAAGACCCAACCGCACATGCTGAAATAATTACTATTCGTGATGCATGTAAAAGATTAAATACTTATGATTTAACTGGTTGTATTATTTATTCCACTAGTGAACCTTGTCCTATGTGTTTATCAGCAATTATTTGGTCTAATATTAAAGAAATTTATTTTGCAACTAATAGAAAAGAAGTCGCAGAAATTGGTTTTCGAGATGATATGATATATAATTATTTAGAAAATAAAAAAAAGATATTTTAGAAATTCACCAGACTAAAAATGTCAAATGTCAAGAATTACTTGAAAGTTATAATCAAAAACTTTATTAAAAACTTCCTAATTTATAGAAAAATATATAAAAGGGTTCTCTACGAATAAACACCATTATTCAATTTTAAAATCTAAATATACATAATTATTCATATCATAAGCTAAATTTTTTTCAATCATTTTTTCCGCTACTTTACAAACTTGTGAAATTCTTACCCCATTAAACAAAGGATTTATATATCTCACTTTTGCCCCATGATGTACATAATATACATTTAAAGGTTTCTCTTTAGAAATCTTTATTTTTTTTGCTTTTCTCCACATATTAAATATATCTTTATATCTCGATAACTCTATTATATCTATTATCTCACTCTCTTTTAATTTATATAAATCGCTTATTGTTATTCTTTTTTCTTCTTTTAATTTTTTTAAAATATCTGCAATAAATTGCATAGAATATCTTGTTTTTTCATTTCTATATATAATAGATAATTCACTAGTTACTTTTACAAATTCTCTCGCTACACTCTTAGTTTTAAACCCTAACTCAATTTCATTTTTCTCATTTCTTTGTATTTCTATATCTTGATAAATTTTTTTAATACTTTCTAAATCTAATAATTTATACACAAATAAAGCATTAGATAAAGAATACTCTAATCTATCAGCCGATAATTTTGGAGTGTCATTATCTGCAATAGGATAAATATGATAATTATCTATCTCTGATAACTTGATATTATCTCTTTTTAATAAATTCATTATTTCTTTTGAATTTTTAATTACCTCAGTAGTTAACTCTTCAGTTGATTCTTGCTTCATATAATCTCCATTTAAATAATCAACACAATGTTTAAAAGCGGGAGTTGCTATATCATGAAATAAACCTGCAAGAGTTTGTTTTTTATCATGAGTAAAATGCCATACAATTAAAGCAACTCCAATCGAATGGTCTAAACTTGAATAGAAAAAATCATTATCAAATAAATCAGTATACAAAACACATGTTACACTTATATATTGCTGAAATAATAATTCTTTTGTCTGTATATAATCATTTAACCACATTGGAAAATCAGGCTCTAAAATATCAAAATAATCTTTTATTTCTTGACGCATGCTATACTTACTCATAAATATCTACCCTACTTTTACTAAACAACATTATACTATTAATTCAAATAATTATCTATAATTAATACTGCATCTTACACTAGACTCTTAAACAATTACAACATTTCCTAATTAAATATTTTCTTTTATAATCATTTATTTAATGGTATAATAAGAACAGGTGATAAATATGCTTACAAACATACACTATTCTGACAAATTTAGGAGGTCCCACAATGCCTAAAAATATAACAAATCATGGTAAAGTTAGAATTAAAGAAAGAGTTAACTTTAATGTTAGAGCAGAAAGTTTACGACATCAAGTACTAAAAAATGGTAAAGTTACTTCCAATTACTCAGGTAAATTTTTTCAATATCTAATGTCTAAAGAAAGAACAAGATTTAAAATAAAAGTTTACCAAGATTATATTTACATATTTAACAAAAATAGTAGAAGAATGATTACCACATATAAAGTTCCAAATAAATACTTACCTTTATCCCAATATGAAATACCAATTGAAATAAGTAATATTACTAATTTAATTAATTATTATGACAATAAATATCTTACCATAGAATTACAAAATGGCAAAACCTATAAAGGAATTGCCGATTTCAATCCCAACTCTCCAAAAGACATTACAAATTTAATACTAGATAATGGTCAAAAATTAAAAATACATAGTAAAGATGTTTTAAAAATCACATCTATCACTGGTAACATAATATACGAAAAAAATAGTCATAAAATTTCCAATTAACCCTAACTAATAATTTTACTTTCCTTCAGTTTGATTATTTTGACTTAATATTTTTACTCCTCCATTTGCCTCAACAGTAGTTGTTGCTAATTCTTTTAATTCAGCATAAGCTTTATCCATTTTTTCTTGTAAATTTCTATTAAGTTCACTAGCTTTATCTAACTCCAATTTTAAAGATTCAATTTTATCGTTTTGTCTATCAATAACATTTTGAAAATCTTTTTTTAACAGTTCACTTTCAAACTTATGCTCTTTTTCAATTTGCAAAGTTACTTCTTTTTTACCCTTTTCATACTCTTTAACTAATAAATTAGGAATATCTTCAACTTTCTTTTCTAATTCTTCTAAATATTTAGCTTTATCTTGGGCATCTTTTAACAATTTCTTAGTTTCTTCTTCCATCGATTTTAAAGCTATTTCTCTTGCTTTCTTTTCATCTTCCCAAGCATTATTAGCAATTTCCCTATCTCTTTTTAATTTATAGTTGTATTCTTCCTCTTCTCTTTCTCTTTCTATTTTTAAATTTTTATTTTTTAAATCATATTCTTTTGTTAAATCACTAGACTTTCTCTCATATTCCTGTTCTAAAGTTTTTATCTCAGTATCTATTCTTAAAGTCTCTTCTTTTTTACGCTTTTCTAAATTTTCTAAAAAGTCTTTACCAGCATTAATAACTAAAGTTAAATTATTTAATTCTTTTTCTATTCCATATAAATTCTTTAATTTTTCTTCTTCTTCACTAATTGCAAACTCCAAATCTTTAAATTTATTTATTAATTCTGCAGAAAAAATATTTTGTTCTACATTTTTCTTAGTTTCACTAACAGCTACCTCACTTTTTCTTTTCTTCTCCTCTGCAACAGGGTCAGATTTCATTTTAGCATTATTTTTCTCTCTTAAAAGAGCCTCATTAAGTGCATCTAAAATCTCCTGCTTCGTATTCTTAAGTGTTATTTCGTCTTTTTTCATTTTCAAAAACTCCTTTCAAATCAAACAAATTAACTAATTAAATTGTACTATAAAATACCAATTATTTCCATCAATTAAATGTTATTTTTTCATAAATCTTTAATTTTTGACCTTTCTTAATTTAGCCACAAAAAAGCCTTCATAATCTTTATTTGGAGCTATACATAAAACACCAGGCATTGTAGTTGGAAGTAATGGCACATCTTTATAATTATCTACATCTATTGGTACTATCTCTATTAATTTTTTATCGATAAACTTTTTTATCATATCTTCATTTTCTTTCTTTAATATAGAACATGTCGCATACACAACTTCGCAATTAATATTAATCATTTTAAGTGCCTTAAAAAGTAATTCTTCTTGCACCCTAACTGACCTATCTATTAATTCCTGATTAAAAACTTGCTCTACTACACCATCTGTAATTTTAAGAGTTCCTGACCCACTGCAAGGTGCATCTAATAAAACTTTATCAAAAATATAATTATCGTTAAGCCATCTTGCATCTTCATTAATTATAGTTACTTTCTTTGCCCCTAATTTATCTACATTATACTTAAGCCTATCTGCTCTAATTTTATTTTTCTCAACGGCAGTTATCATAACTTTGTTGCCTCCAAGCGCCGCTATCTCAGTTGTTTTCCCACCTGGTGCCGCCGTCATATCTAAAATCATATCATTTTCTTTAACATCTAAAATTAGCGCCGGTATCATCGCCGATAAACTTTGCAAATATATTTTCCCTTCCTTATATATATCTAAATTTTTAATATCTTGACTTCTACAATCAAGAGTTATAAATGCATTAGAAAACCACGAAACATCTCTATATTTTATTCCCCTATCCTTAAATACATTTATAATTTCTTCTCTGCTACTTTTTAATGTATTTACTCTTAAACTAACGTTTCTCTCAAATCTTAATCCATCAATAATCTTTAAAACTGTCTTCCTATCATAATCTTTACTTAATAATGCCTTTAAATCTTCTTCTCTCACTTAAATACCTCCCATCAAAAACTCCAAACTAATTCTAAATAATTCCTAATCTTACCTACACTTATAATATACCACACAAATAATTGTATGTCAAACAAATATTCCTATTTTTGAAATTTTTTTATACCTCTATCTTTACAAATAACCTAAAATGCCCTTTCACCACCTTATAATAAAAACCAAATGTTAAATAACCCCATTTTTAACTAAATTTTCCTACCTAACTTTACAATATAAAAATTCCATTACTTAAAAAAAGGCCTATCAAGAAACAAAACACCTTTAATTTCTCAACAAGTCTTACTTTTTTTAAAACCCTTTAATCTTCCACATATTTTATTACTACATGTCTATTTGGCTCTTCCCCAACACTTTCTGTCTTAACATTTTTAAACCCTGTTAAAACATTATGAACAACTCTTCTTTCATAAGAATTCATATTATCCATTTCCACATCTTGCTTTGTATTTCTAACTTCTCTTGCAAGATTTTTAGCTAATCTCTCTAAATTCTTTACTCGTCTATCTTTATAATCTTCAACATCTAACATTATTTTAAATTCATTTTTAGAAGTCAAATTCTTTACAAACTGTCTTACAATTACTGATAAAGCTTCTAAATTTCTTCCATCTTTTCCAATTAAAACTGGATTATTAGAAGAATACATTTTAAATGTTGTCATATCATCTTTAGTACTAACCTCTAAATTAGCATCAATTCCCATACCATCTAAAATTCCTTTTAAAAACTTTTCAGCTTCACTTATCACATCTACTTTAAGATAACCATAACACTCATAATTAGTCCCCTTAAAAAGTCCCCCTTTAGTCTCTTTAAAATAATAACTTATTTCACTTTCTTGAGCATTTAACTTACTAAGTACTTGATTTAATGCCTCACTCTTAGTTTTTGCTTCTTCACATACAACATTCATGATTATCTTCCTCTCTTATTTTCATTTCTACCTTTATTTTTATTAGGCTTTATTATAACATCTTTCTTATCTTCCCTTTCATTCATTTTTTTAAACACTATATTTTGAACAACCGCGAACCCATTTGTTGCTATCCAATAAAGAGCTATCGCCGTCGATAAATATAAAGACGCTACCGAAATCATTATAATCATAAATTTAAACATAAACTGCATTTGACTTTCCATCTCTGGATTTCCTGTTTGATTAGAACCCATTGAATTTTTAAATGATAAATATGTTGTAAAAATTATTAAAACTATTATGGCTATATAACCCCACTCATGATACTCAAAAAGTCCCATCATCGGTGTTCTACCTAAAGTTAATCCTAAAAACTTATCCTCGAATATCGCTGGTGTTCTATTAATTGCTTGTAAAAAGGCAAAGAATAAAGGTAATTGAATAAATGCAAGTAAACAACTTCCAAATGGACTAATATCATATTTTTTATACACCATCATCATTTCTTGTGATTTTTGTAACATTGCCTCATTATCAGTCCTATTCGCGTATTTTCTTTCTATTCTTGCAAGCTCTGGTTGAGCTTTTTGTAAATTACTAGACTGTTTCATTGTTTTTCTTGATATAGGCATTAATATAAGTCTTATTGCAAGTCCAATTATTATAACAGATAATCCAAAATTATTAATTAAATAACCTAATTTTAAAATAATAAATGCTAGAGGTTTAACAAATATTCCTTCCCATATACCTGATGCTTTATTACTACTTAATTTAAAATCAGCACATTTAGGAAGTTTATCATAAGGTATTTTTGTTTGATCCTTATACTTTGAATATAACTCATCTAAATCTTTATCAACTGGCTTACAAAGTATATCTTTTTGTAGTACTTGTCCTGTTGCCTCATATTGTACTGGTTTATTATCTTTCATAATATAATTGCTATTTCCACAACCTGTAAGCATTAAAACTATTAAAACTACTAATCCCATTTTAAATTTTTTCATTATTTTATCCGCTCCATTATCTCTATCATATTTTGTTCCATATCTTTAAAACTGCTATCTAAAATACCTCTTCTTACCATTATAATATAATTATAACAATTTTTAAATAACTTTTTATTATTATCTATAATTGCTCTTAACTGTCTTTTAATTTTATTCCTTAAAACGGCATTACCACATTTTTTACTAACAGCAAGTCCAAATAAAGGATAATTTTTATTTCCATCATTATAATATATATTAAAATACTTTCCCTTTAAGCACTTTCCTAATTTAATTATCTTATCAAAATCTTCATTTTTTTTAATCATTTCAAATTTTTTCAAATAATCACGCACTTTCAAAAAAAATACCACCCTAAAAAAGTGGTTACCTAGCTAAAACTTTACGACCTTTTTTACGTCTTGTTTTTAATACATTAGACTCATTACGAGCAAAAAAACCATGCTTTTTAGCTTTTTTACGATTATTTGGTTGATATGTTCCCTTCATGAACTTGCACCTCCTTAAAAATTCAAGTAGTTTAATTATAATATTTAATCTCTAAATAGTCAAGTTTTTTCGCTAATATCTTATGAGCAACATATTTTGACTTTATCTTTTTTTCCAATGTTAGTTATGAGCATTCTTGTGGATAATGTGGATAATTTTTTTAATAAACAATTTACTAACAATCATATTCTTAAAAAAGAGAGACCATAGCATATCTTATAAACACCTCATCTAATTAAATTGTTCATAAACTATAACTTATTAACAATATTTTTAATTCATCAAAACTAAAATACTACCTAATAAAAATAAATAATTTAATTTAATTACTAACACTTTCAACAATTCCTATAAAAATACAAACTGTTAATTGTTAATTATCTTAAAATAAATTTTGTTAGTAATGTTTATAACTCTCCAAACCCTTATATTTTCTAAGAAAAATCCTGTGTATAAAATGTTAATAATTTTTTTTAACATTTTTATCTTTATTTTCGACATCTTTTGCGTTACAATTATCTTACAAACGTCAAGACTGCGGGGTGAGGGTATGGACAAAGAAGAATTACTCAAAACATTTTTAGACAACATCTATAAAGAAATTAATCCAGCATCATTTCATGCTTGGTTCAACGATTTAAAAATAGTAACCCTAACTCCAACTAAAATAACCTTTGAAGTTCCAATGGCTATTCATAAACGTATGTTAGGCGATAATTATTATTCTTTAATTGATAAAACTCTTTATAATATAACTAATATAAATTATGATATCGATTTCATCTTAGAAGAAGAATTAGAAAGTATCATACCTGAAGTTGTTAATAAAGAAGAAGTTACTAACAATAATGTTAATAGTAATTTAAATCCTAATCTAAATTTTGAAAATTTTGTTGTTGGTGATACCAATCGTTTAGCTAAAGTCGCCGCGATGGCTGTCGCGGAAGCTCCAGGACGAATACATAATCCCCTGTTTATATATGGTAAAAGTGGTCTTGGAAAAACTCATTTAATGCATGCGATAGGAAATTACATCATGGCAAGTTCTAATAGAAAAGTTCTTTATTGTACCTGTGATGAATTTATGACTGAATATACTAATATTGCTAATCCTGATAATGCTAAAAACACCATTGAATACGCAACAGAATTTAAAAATAAATATCGTAACATTGATGTCTTAATTATCGATGATATCCAGTATTTAGTCGGTGCTGAAAAAACTCAACAAGAATTTTTTAACACATTTAATTATCTTCATCAATCAAATAAACAGATAATTATTAGTTCCGACCGTTCTCCAGATGACTTAAAACTCCTAGAAGAACGCCTGCGCTCCCGATTTATGTGGGGACTTCCTGTTGATATATACCCTCCCGACTTTGACCTGCGATGTCGAATTATTCGTAAAAAAATTGAAAATACAAGCCTAGCAAGTCTCATGAAAGAAGAAAGCATTGAATATATTGCTAATGCTTGTCAAAATGATATTCGCTTCCTTGAAGGAGCTATAAATCGTCTCATGGCCTATACTGCAATGATTGTTCCTAAAGTTATTGACCTTGAATTTACTTGTGAAGCTCTAAAAGACTTCGTTAATAAAAACATTTATTCAAACAATAATATAACTAAAATTCAAAAAGTCGTCGCCGACCATTACAATATCACCATCGATGATTTAAAAGGTAAAAAAAGAAGTAATAAAGTTGCTCACCCAAGACAACTAGCAATGTATCTCTGTCGCTTAGAAACAGATGAAACATACCCCCGAATAGGCCTCGAATTTGGAGGTAGAGACCATTCAACAGTCATATTCGCATGTGATAAAATAGAAAAAGAACTTTTATCAAATAAAGAACTTGAGGCAACTATCAAAGAGATAAAAGCTAAATTGTAGATAAAAGTAGAATGAAGTGTTAATAATTAATGACTTATCAACAATAAAATATTAAAAAAACTCCCATAAATAAAGACTTAATGACACTTACAAACAATACTAACAGTATAATAAATATAAATATATTTTAGAAAGAAGGAATAGAAATGAAATTTACAATTGAAAAAAATATTATATTAGAAGGATTAAATAATGTTATTAAAGCAATATCAACTAAAAATGTTATACCAGTATTAAATGGTATTAAATTTGAATTAACAAATGAAGGATTATACTTAACTGCAAGTGATTCTGAATTAACTATTAAAGTATTAATTGAAGCTAAAGAAATTAAACAAATAACTACTCTTGGAGGTATTATTATTCAAAGTAAATATATACTAGATATTGTAAGAAAAATGCCTAGTGATATTATTAACTTTGAAGTTATAGATGGCTTAAAAATCAAAATATATACCGATAATAATCAGTATAACTTAAATTGTCTAGATATAAATGATTACCCAGATGTTAACTTAGAATTAAGTAAAGACCCTATATATATTAAAGGAGATATCTTTAAAACAATTATCAATCAAACTGTTTTTGCTATCTCAAATCAAGAATTAAGACCTATCTTAACAGGTGTCAATTTTAAATTCACTAAAGATGTTTTAGAAACAACCGCAACAGATTCCTATCGTTTAGCTAAAAAAAATATTAAACTAAAAGAACCAGTCGAAAAAGATATAGAAATAGTAATACCAGGTAAAAATATCATGGAATTAGAACGTATTATAACAGATGAAGAAGAATTAGAAATTCATATCTTTAATAATAAAGTTTTATTTAGATATAAAAATATTAACTTCCAAACTAATATTTTAAGTGGTAATTACCCTAATACTGCTAATCTTATACCAAGTGAATTTGCTTATATTATAAAGGTTAATAAAAAAGATTTTAATGACGCCATCGACCGTGCAGCTCTTTTAACTCTTGGTAAAGATAAAAATATTGTTAAAATGTCTCTTGATAATACTAAAATGATTATTAACTCTTTTGCATCAGAAATAGGAAAAGTAGAAGAACAATTAACAGTTGAAACTAATAATAAAGAACATCTTGAAATATCTTTCTCTTCTAAATATATGTTAGACGCGATAAAAACAATGCAAGAAGAAGAAATATTACTGTTATTAAATAGTGATGTTAAACCATTAATAATTAAATCACTAACTGATGAATCTCTAATTCAGTTAATATTACCTATAAAAACTTATTAATTTTTTTCAAAAATACCTGTTTAAGTCATAATTCGACAAATTTTGCCTTCTAAATGTGATATAACATTAATTATAAGAAAGAAGGCATTTTTATGTACACTATAACTAAAAACACAAATATTCTAATATCTAAGGGCTCAAAAACCCAAATAATTGAGATAGATAAATCATTTACTATTGAAGGTAGTATTTATGAAATAATAACTTTTAATTGCTATATTTATGGCTCTAGTCTTAAAGGTCGACAACAAGGAAGCGCTTATCTTTTAGGTAATACTTATAAACCCCCTATAATCTTAAGTGAAACAGCCGATTTAATCCTTGTTCCAACCACATCTTTTCGCAATAAAAAATGTAGTTGGATTAATCTTTCTAATGTCTTAAATTATTATCCTGAAGCAAATAATAAAGTTCTACTTGAGTTTAAAAATTTACAAAAGGTTAAACTAAATATCTCATATTATGTCTTAGATAAACAAATCTTGCGAGCTACCCGTCTTGAGTCCTCTTTAAGAGGTCGAAATATCAAAAAAGCCTTTAATTAAGTCCTATTTTATGATATAATACTATCTAGGTATAGGAGTACATCAAATACCAAAAAATTAATATAACAGCAAAGTAGGGGTAAAATTTGGAAATTAGAAGTTTAAAGTTAATTAATTTTCGTAATTATGAATTTCTTGAACTTAAATTTAGTCCACATACCAACATTATCTATGGAAAAAATGGCTCTGGTAAAACTAATTTAGTTGAAGCAATTTATATATTAGGTATAACAAAAACATTCCGTTTAGGTAATGAATCTGTTATTATCAAAAAAGGAAAGAATATTACTAAAATTGAGGGTTTAATTAAAGATAATGTCTTAAATAGTTATAAAATAGTTGTAAGTGAAGCTGGCAAACATATTAAAATAGATAATAATAAAATATCTAAAATAAGTGATTATCTAACTAAAGTAAATATAATCTTATTTAGTCCTGATGACTTAAAAATAATTAAAGATACACCTATGACTAGAAGACGCTTATTAAATATTGAAATATCAGGCATAAATAAAGAATATCTTACCCTTTTAAATAATTATAATAAATTATTAAAACAACGTAATACTTATTTAAAAGCTCTCAGTAAAAAAACTAACTATAACTCTAATTTTCTAAATATTTTAACAGAAGAACTGATAAATACAGGCTTAAAAATAGTAAACACTCGTGACTATTTTATTACAAGTATTAATAAATATATTAAAGATATTTATTATGAAATAACTAAAAAAGGTAATTTATCTTTAAATTATAAGAGTGAATATAAAAATAAAACTAAAGAACAATTACTAGCTATGTATCAAAAAAATATTTCCCGGGAAATAATTATAGGTAAAACTTTATTCGGTCCCCAGCATGATGATATAGAATTTATCATCGATAAAGAAATAGTAAAAGAATTTTCTTCAGTCGGAGAACAAAAAAACAGTGTTATCGCCTTTAAACTTGCAGAAATTAAAAATATTGAAGAAACTCTTCATAAACAACCAATTCTAATTTTAGACGATTTATTTAGTGAATTAGACCAAGAAAAAATAACTAATATCTTAAAATTACTTGATAATAAGTTACAAACATTTATAACAACCACTGAAATAGATTTTGTCCAAAAAGAATTACTTGCTAATTCTCAAATATTTCATGTTGTAAATGGTAAAGTAAAGGAGGAATAATAAATGGAAAATAATTATACAGATAGTGATATACAAGTTTTAGAGGGTCTTGAGGCTGTAAGAAAACGCCCCGGTATGTATATAGGTTCAACTAGTGAAAAAGGCCTACATCATTTAGTTTGGGAAATTGTTGACAATGCTGTTGATGAATCCCTCGCTGGATTCTGTGATGATATTGAGGTAGTAGTTCATAATGATAACTCTATATCTGTTAAAGATGATGGTCGTGGTATGCCAGTAGGTATTAATGCTAAAACAGGCTTATCAACCATTGAAACAATATTTACAGTACTTCATGCCGGTGGTAAATTTGGTGGAGGCGGCTACAAAGTAAGTGGAGGACTACATGGAGTTGGTGCTTCTGTTGTAAATGCCCTCTCTACTTGGCTTGAAGTTCGTGTCTATCGTGAAGGAGAAGTCCATTACCAAAGATTTGAAAATGGAGGCCACCCATGCGAACCTATGAAAGTAATTGACGTATGTGCTAAAGATAGAACAGGAACTACCGTAACTTTTAAAGCAGACCCTACTATATTTAAAGAAACAACAGAGTTTAATTATGATACTTTAGCTACTCGTCTAAGAGAATTAGCTTTCTTAAATAAAGGGTTAAGAATTCAATTAATTGATGAACGCGTCCCCGATAAAAAAGATGTCTTTTGTTATAATGGTGGTATAATTGAATATGTTAATATGTTAAATAAAAATAAACAACCATTACACGAAGATGTTATTTATATTGAAGGTATGGAAGATAATATTAGTATTGAAGTAGCTATGCAATATAATGATTCTTATAATGCTAGTATTTATTCTTTTACTAATAATATTAATACTTATGAAGGTGGAACACATGAAGATGGTGTTAAAAATGCTTTAACAAGAATTATAAATAATTATGCTCGTAATGCTAAATTATTAAAAGAAAAAGATGAAGCTTTAAGTGGTGATGACTGTCGTGAAGGCTTAGCTATGATTATTTCTTGTAAACACCCTGACCCTCAGTTTGAAGGTCAAACTAAAACTAAATTAGGAAATAGTGAAGTAAGAAAAATAGCTAGTGATATATTTGGTCAAGGACTTGAAAGATATTTAATGGAAAATCCTCAAGTAGCTAAAAGTATCGTTGAAAAAAGTATGACCGCATCTCGTGCAAGAATCGCGGCTAAAAAAGCTCGTGAGGCAACTCGTCGTTCAGGTGCTCTAGATGTTACAAACTTTTTTGGTAAACTCGCAGACTGTAAAAGTAAAGATGCTACAATAAGTGAAATATTCCTAGTCGAGGGAGATTCTGCGGGCGGTTCTGCAATTAAAGGTCGTGATAGTATGACCCAAGCTATTCTTCCCCTTCGTGGTAAAATTCTAAATGTCGAAAAAGCTCGTTTAGACCGTGCCCTATCTAATGAAGAAATAAGAACTATTATCACTGCCTTTGGAACCGGTATAGGTGAAGATTTTAACCTTGATAAACTTCGTTATCATAAAATTATTATCATGACTGATGCCGATGTTGATGGCTCTCATATTAGAGTTCTCTTATTAACTTTATTTTATAGATTTTTTAAACCAATCGTTGAAGCAGGTCATGTCTATGCTGCCCAACCACCTTTATTTGTAATTAAACATGGAAAAACAATAAAATATGTTTTAAATGCTGAAGAAAGAGACGCTTATTTAGCTACCCTATCTCCTAATACTAAATATGAAATAGCTCGTATGAAAGGTTTAGGAGAAATGGACGCTGAAGAATTAAATGAAACAACTATGGATATTAATAAAAGAATACTTCGTCAAATAACAGTCGAAGACACTATGCTTGCCGATGAAATGTTTAATAAATTAATGGGCGAAGAAGTAGAGCCTCGTCGTGAATTTATCGAAACTAATGCATTATATGCTGAAAACTTAGATTTTTAGGAGGTTTATATGGATAAATTAGTACAAAATAATATTGTTGAAGAAATAAAAAAATCATTTTTAGAGTATTCCATGAGTGTTATCGTATCTCGTGCTCTCCCAGATTTAAGAGATGGCTTAAAACCTGTTCATAGACGTATTTTATATGATATGTTACAAAATGGTTTAACACCAGATAAACAATTCCGTAAGTCAGCTACTATCGTTGGAGATGTTATGGGTAAATATCACCCTCATGGAGACTCTAGTATTTATGAAGCAATGGTTCGTATGGCCCAAGATTTTAACTATCGTTATATGCTTGTTGATGGTCATGGAAACTTTGGTAATATCGAAGGTTATGGTGCCGCGGCTTATCGTTATACAGAAGCAAAACTATCTAAAATCTCCATGGAATTATTAAGAGATATTAATAAAGATACAGTAGATTTTACTCCTAATTATGATGAAACAACTAAAGAACCTGCTGTTCTCCCCTCTCGTTTTCCTAATATTTTAGTAAATGGCACAATGGGTATCGCCGTTGGAATGGCAACTAATATTCCCCCTCATAACTTAGGAGAAGTAATTGATGGTTGTATCGCATATATTGATAATCCAAGTATTGATACCGATGGTTTAATGGAATATATTAAAGGACCTGACTTTCCTACTGGTGCTATCATACTAGGTAACTCTGGTATTAAAAAAGCTTACGAAACAGGACGTGGAAGTATCACTATTCGTTCTCGTGCTGAAATAGAAGAAAAAAATGGCCGTGAATATATCGTTATCTCTGAAGTTCCATATGGAGTAAATACTCTAGAATTAAAAAATAAAGTTGCCGAGTTAGTTCATAATAAAGTTTTAGACGGTATCACGGACTATCACGTTGATTTAAAAGAAGGCGTTAAAATAACTATTACTTTAAGAAAAGACGCTAATGCCAGTGTAATTTTAAATAAATTATATAAACATACAGCTTTTCAAACAACTTATGGTATAATCTTTTTAATGCTAGATAATGGAGTACCTAAAACCCTCGGTTTAAAAGATATTATTGCTAAATATATCGACCATCAAAAAGAAGTTATAATCCGTCGAACTAAATTTGATTTAGATAAAGCTGAAAAAAGAGTTCATATCTTAGAAGGCTTAAAAATAGCTCTTGATCATATAGACGAGGTAATTAAACTTATTCGTGGCTCTAATTCTGATGAAGAGGCAAAACAAGGCTTAATGGAACGCTTTGGCCTATCTGATGTTCAAGCAGAAGCTATTTTAGAAATGCGTTTAAGAAGATTAACTGGCTTAGAAAGAGATAAAATTGAAGAAGAATTAAATGAATTATTAAAACTAATTGATGAATTAAGAAGTATCTTAGCATCAGAAGAAAAAGTTTTAAATATCATAAAAGATGAATTATTAGAAATTAAAGATAAATATGGTGATAAACGTCGTACTGATATTGATATGACAGCCATAGAATATATCGAAGATGAATCTTTAATTCCTGAAGAAGATATCTTAATTGCCCTAACTAATAAAGGTTATATTAAACGTACTACAAGTGATACTTTTAAAGCTCAAAGACGTGGTGGCATGGGTATCAAAGGTATGGCAACTAATGAAGAAGACTTTGTTGAACACATGATAAATCTAAATAGTCATGATTATCTGTTATTCTTCACTAATAAAGGAAAAGTATATCGCTTAAAAGGTTATGAAATACCAGAATTTAATCGTCAATCAAAAGGCTTACCAATTATTAATTTACTTCAAATAGATAAAGATGAAAGTATTAATACAATGTTAAGTATAACTCCACAAGAGGATACGAAATATCTCCTATTTGTTACTAAAAAAGGCCTCGTTAAAAAAACATCAATAAATGAATTTACAAACATACGTACGACAGGAAAGATATGTATTAATCTAAAATCTAATGACGAACTTCTAGCAGTTAAAAAGACTAATGGTAATAATCTCGTATTATTAGGTAGTGAAACAGGTCGTATGGTCAAATTCCATGAAAAACATATTCGTACAATGGGTAGAACCGCCAGTGGTGTTAAAGGAATTAATCTCGATGGTAGCAAATGCGTTTGTACTGAAATAGTAACAGAAGAAGATAAAATATTGTTGGTAACTGTAAAAGGATACGGAAAAAAGACACTTGTAAAAGAATTTAGAGAAACAAGCCGTGGAAGTAAAGGCGTAAAAGCTTTAAATATAACAGAAAAAAATGGTAATATTGCCTCTGTTAAAGTTGTTGATGAAAATAAAGAATTAATTATTATGACTAATACTGGTACTACAATGCGTATGAGCCTAGAACAAATAAATACATTAAGTCGCGTAACTCAAGGTGTAAGATTAATTAATTTAAAACAAGATCAATACGTAACAACTATAAGTTTAGTAGATAAACAGCCAGAAGAAACTATCGAAGAAACAGAAGATAATGCTTAAAAAGCATTATTTTTTTTGCCTTTTAATTATATAAATTACTATAAAAATAATGTTGATAACTTGAAAAATAATAGGAAAATTTAAAATGTTTCACGTGAAACATTGGCTAAGAATAATCTTTTTTATAGCACAAATCCCCTATTTATCAGTAATTTCCACTGATTTAAAAATTGAAACAGACACTTAATGGTCGGTAACAATTAGATAATTCCCTATTTTATTAGAAAATTACTCACATGTTTCACGTGAAACATTAATCTATAATTAAAAATATTTTATCACTATAAATATTTGAAATATAATTGTTTTAATTATAATAATTTAATAAAAAAATTTAAAAACTTATCAACACTCAATGTTTCACGTGAAACATTGGACACATTGACCAATATAAATTATAATTTAAACCATCACTTAGTAAAAAATACTAATTTTAAACCATTATTTGGCAAGACAATCTAAAAAACTTGCTAAAAAATAAATAAAATAGATAATTTAAAATTTTTATTTATAAAAAGTTACTAACAATGTTTCACGTGAAACATTGCAAAAATTAATAATTAAAAAAATATTTTTCAATTATATAAATTATTAATATTTTAAAAAATAAAAGTTTAATATTATCTTAAAATTATTGTTATCAAAATTAAAGTTACCAACACTCAATGTTTCACGTGAAACATTGATTAAGAATAATCATTTTTATAGTTTAAAATTCTCTATTTATCAGCATTTCTACATAATTTTAAAATTAAAACAAGCACTTAAAACTTATTTAAAATCAGATAATGCCCTACTTTATTAAAAAAATTACTAACATGTTTCACGTGAAACATTAATTTATAATTTAAATATATTTTTTTATAATATTTAATATTTCTAAAAATATAATTATTTTAATTATAATAATTTTATCAAAGATAATCCTAAAAAATAATTTCTAAAATTTATCAACAATGTTTCACGTGAAACATTGGACACGTAGACCAACATAAATTATAATTAAAACATTAATTCTAAAAAAAAATACCAAGCTTTAATCATTATTTGGCATGAAATCTAACAAAGGTTACCAAAAAATAAATAAAATAATAAATTAAAATTTTTATATATAAAAAGTTACTTCAATGTTTCACGTGAAACATTGCTAAAAAAATGTAAAAAATATGTTTCACGTGAAACTTTATACTTGCAAAATTCCCTTTTTTGTGGTAAATTAATATTGTGCAACAAATATATTGTAACCTGGTCAGGACTGGAAAGTAGCAGCCACAGCAATCCCTATTCGTGTGCACATTTTTTTATGGAGGAATTTATGGAAGAAAAATATTTTAAATTGCTTTTAAAACTATCACATAAAGCAGCCATACATAATGAAGTTCCTGTAAGTGCCCTTATTGTTAAAGATGGTAAAATACTAGCAAAAGCTTATAATACAAAGGTAAAATCTAAACGCACTTGTGCTCACGCGGAAATGTTAGTAATTAAAAAAGCAAATAGAAAATTGCATAGTTATTATTTATCAAACTGTGACCTTTATGTAACTCTAAAACCTTGCCCTATGTGTGAAGCAGCCATTAAACAAGCCCGTATTTCCAATGTTTTTTATCTAACAGAAAAATTAGATTTTAAAAAAGAATATAATAAAACTATATTCACTAAAGCAAACATACGTACGCTAGAAGAAGATTATACAAAACAATTAAAAGACTTTTTTGCGAATATCAGAGACAAAAACTAATATCTATGGTATAATTAAATAGGTGATGGGCAAAATGGACTACAAAGTATTATATCGTAAATATCGTCCAACAGATTTTTCAAGTATCATTGGTCAAGACTACATGGTATCCATTTTAAAAAATTCTCTTAAAAAGAATAAAATTTCCCATGCCTACATTTTTTCTGGCCCACGTGGAACCGGTAAAACAAGTACCGCCAAAGTATTTGCTAAAGCTATAAACTGCTTAAATCCAACTGAAAATGGTCCCTGTGGTATATGTGAAAGCTGTCAAAGATTTAATGAAAATGCTGATATAATCGAAATTGACGCGGCCTCTAATAATGGTGTTGATGAAATTAGAGAAATAATTAATAACATTAAATTAGCCCCGGCTTATTCTAAATATAAAGTATATATTATAGATGAAGTCCATATGCTAAGTGCAAGTGCTTTTAATGCCCTATTATTAACTTTAGAAGAACCACCTAAACATGTCGTTTTTATTCTTGCAACTACAAACATTGAAGCTGTTCCAATTACTATTTTATCTCGTTGTCAAAGATTTGATTTTCACAAAATTTCGCTTCAGGATATAATAAAAAGATTAGAATTTGTAACTACCGAGGAAAAAATTAATATTGATAAAAATGCTCTTGAAGAAATTGCTTATATAAGTGATGGTGGGCTAAGAGACGCCCTAAGTATCCTCGACCAATTATCTAGTAATAAAGATAGAGTTACAATTGATGATGTGATAAAACACTTTGGCTCTGTCTCTAATAAACAAATTAATGATTTGTTCTCTTGCATAGTATCAAATAATATTCCAGAATTTATTACTATGATGGATAATTTTAAAGCTTTATCTATTGATTATAAGTTATTAATTAAAAAATTATTAGAAAAAATAGAACAAGAAGCAATTTTAAGTAAAAAAGAAAGTAATTACCAAGGTCTTACCCTTGCCAAGCTAAAAGATATGGCCTTTGAACTTGCAAGCATTTCTAATTACATAAATATTAATATAAATCCCTATCTTTTAATTGAAATTACTCTCTTAAATTATTTCCCGGGAAATAATGAAGCACCAAAAGAACAAATTAAAACACCAGAAAAAAAAGTAGAAACACCAGAAAAAGTGGTAGAAAACATTCCACCAAAAGAAACAGTTAGAGAAGAAAATCCTAAACTTCAAGAATTAATAAAAATTAGATTGAATAACTGTTTTTGTGAAGCAAGCAAAGAAAGTTTACAACAAATTCGTAGCCTCTGGCCAGAATTTATATCTACACTGCCTGATAAAAACTTGCTTAATCTTATAATAGATAGTAATATCGTCGCCGCAAGTTCTAAAATAGCTATAATAACTAATTCTCAATTTGGAACAGTAAATCTTATTAATAAAGAATTAACTAGCCTTTCTAATTACTTTAATAATAAGTTTAATACTAATTATAGTTTTATTGCTATTACAGATACAAAATGGCAAGAAGAAAGGCAAATATATATAAAAAATATTAAAAATAAAATAAGTTATACTCTTATTCCAGAAGAACAAACACCTGAAGAACCTATACAAGAACTTAATGACATCGAAAAAACAGCTTATGACATCTTCGGAAAAGATAAAATAGAAATTAAATAAAAGAAAGAAGGAAAATTAAATGAATATGCAAAACTTAATGGCTCAAGCTCAAAAAATGCAAAGAGACATAACAAAAAAGAAAGAAGAACTTGATAATAGTACCTTTGAAGGTGCATCAGAATGGGTTAAAGTAACTCTAAATGGTAAAAAAGAATTACAAACAATTAAAATTAATTATGAAGGAACTATTGAACAAGATGATAAAGAAGCTTTAGAAGATATGATAAAAATAGCTATGAAAGACGCGACAAGTAAAGTAGATAAAGCTTATGAAGAAAAAATGGGTGCCTATGGCTCTTTAGGTGGCTTATTCTAATGAATTATCCAAAAGACCTAGAAAAGTTAATCAATTATTATGAAAAACTTCCAGGAATAGGAGAAAAAAGTGCCGAACGTTTAGCTCTTGCTACAATCGAGTTTAATGATGAAGAAATAAAAGAATTTAGTGATACTCTAATTAATGCTAAAAAAAATCTAACTCGTTGCACTATATGTGGTAATATAACTGACGAAGATTTATGTTCTATATGTCGTGATGAAACTCGTAATAAAAATCTTATCTGTATTGTCGAAGAATTTAAAAATATTGCTCCTTTTGAAAAATCTGGCAAATATCATGGCACTTATCATGTCTTAAATGGCTTAATTTCCCCTATTGATGATATAGGTCCAGAAGATATTAACCTCCAAAGTTTAATTAGTAGAGTTTCCACTCTTCCTAATTCTGAGTTAATTTTAGCATTAAAACCAACGGTAGAAGGAGAAACAACAACTCTCTATATTAAAAAAGTCTTAGAAGATAAAAAAGTAATCATATCTCGCCTTTCCTATGGTATTCCTATGGGCGCCGAAATAGATTATTTAGATAATGTAACTTTAGAAAAAGCTTTAGAAGACCGTAAAAAAATATCTGAATATTAAATCCTAGCCATCATATATTTTAATGTGATGCCCTATGATAAATAAAGTAATAAAAGTTCTAAAAAGATTATGCTTTGCCTTTGTTATGCTTTATGGCTTAAACTTAATATTATCATCTATTAATGTTTTTATTCCCATCAACATAATAACTCTCCTTATAGTAACAATATTAGGAGTACCAAGCATAATTGGCTTAGTTGTCGTATTTTTTCTAATTTAATGGGTGGTAATTATGTTTGAAAATCAAAACTTAAATGAATTAGTAACTAAATATCATGAGAATAAATTAGCTCATGCTTATTTAATTGAAACAAATAATTTAGAAAGAGCTTTAAATGATATTAAAAAATTAATTAAAATAATAAATTGTCCTCATGATTTTGACCCTAAATGTACATCATGTAATCTCTGTAATTTAATTAATTTAAGTAATTTACCTAGTTTAAAAATAATATATCCTGATGGCTTAAATATTAAAAAAACCCAAATAGAAGAATTAAAAAAAGATTTTAGTAGTATTCCTCTTTATAGTAAATATAATACTTATATAGTTCTAAATGCTGAAAAATTAAACTCCAGTAGTGCTAATTCTATGCTTAAATTTGTCGAAGAACCAACTGCCGGAATATTAGGCTTTTTCATAACTAATAATAAAGATATAATTATTGATACAATTAAAAGTCGTTGTCAAATAATTAATTTAAATTATAATCTAAATAGTATCGAAGATTCTTTAAATATTACTAAAGAAGAATATGCTAAATATAAAGAATTTATACCTAGCTACTTAAATTACTTAAATACTAATTATTTAAATAATAAAAATAATATTCTAAGTGTTTTTAAAGAGCGTGAAGAAATAGAAATAATAATAAAAATAATATTTTCTCTTTATTATAATAATTTTCTTAAATTAACTAATAAAGAATATGATAAAGAAGTATTATCTATCTATGAATTAAAAGATAATATTCCTAAAACTATTGAAAAAATAAAAATAATTACTCGAATTTTGACAGATATGAGTTATAATGTTAATATAGAATTAATTTTAGATAAATTTAATTTAGAAATGCGAGGTGTCAAATGAAATATTATATTTATGGTGTAAATTTCAAAGATAATGGAAAAGTATATAATTTTAAAAGTACTTTTAAATGTCCTATAAATGTCACGGTAATTACAGTTACAGAAAAAGGAGAACAGTTTGGTAAAATAATTAATTTTGTAGATAATAGTACAGTTAAAAATATTGATGAATTAAGAGAGATTATTCGTATATCTACTAAAAGTGATTATGAACAATACCTCCGTAATTTAAAAGACGCAGACCATGCTCTTAAAGATTGTCGCGAAATAGTAAAAGAACTAAATTTAGATATGAAAGTAATTAATGCGACCTTTACTTTTGATAGAAAACAATTACTATTTAACTTTCTTGCCGATGAAAGAATTGACTTTCGCGAATTAGCTAAACGTCTTGCAAGTATTTATCGTACTCGTATTGAACTTCGTCAAATCGGAGCTCGTGATAAAGCCCGTGAAGTTGGAGGAGTAGGACCATGTGGTAAAAAACTTTGTTGTGCCTCTTTTCTAAATCATATCGACTCTGTATCTATGAATATGGCTAAAAATCAAGGACTTGCCCTAAATCCTTCTAAAATAAATGGCTTATGTGGCAGACTTTTTTGCTGTCTAACCTATGAAGATGATGAGTATATCACTTGTAATAAAGGCTTACCTGAAATAGGAGATATTGTAAATACTGCTAATGGTCGTGGTGAAGTAATTAGTAAAGATATCTTAAATCGTACCTTTAAAGTTTTAGTTAATAATGAAAAAATAGATGTTAAAGCAGGAGAACAAGATGAGTCTCGTTCTAAATGATTTATATGATTATAATTTAAAAATATATCAAGACGCTTCTAAATTTAAATTTTCTCTAGATTCTCTTTTACTAAGTGAATTTGTTGAAATAAATAAAAAAAGTAAAACTCTTTTAGACCTTTGTACTGGTAATGCTCCCCTACCTTTAATTATTGCCTCTAAATCTAAACTTCAAATAACCGGGATTGAAATCCAACCAGAAATTTATAACCTAGCTTTAAAAAGTATAGCCTATAATAATCTTACTAAAAAGATAAATATCTTAAATATTAATGCCATAGACACCCCAAATTATTTCCCGGGAAATAATTTTGACATCATTACCTGTAATCCCCCTTTCTTTAAATACCAGCCAAACTCTTTAATTAATGAGAATAAAGAAAAGGCTATCGCTCGTCATGAAATAACTATAACTCTTAAAAGTATTATCGAGGTAACTAGTAAACTCTTAAAAGATAAAGGAGAATTTTATTTAGTCCATCGTCCTGAAAGATTAGAAGAAATGCTTATTCTAACTCATAAACATAACTTAATTGTAAAAAAAATTGAATTTATTTATACAAATACTAAAAAAAATGCTATAATGGTCTTGTTGAAATTTGTCAAAAATGGCAAGTTAGGTACTAAAATATATAGTACATATATTAGCAATGATATTAAAACATATCAAAATATCTTTAAAAAGGAGGAACAAAATGAAACTAATCGTCGGATTAGGAAATCCTGATTTAAAATACCAAAATACTCGTCATAATATAGGCTTTATGGTTCTAGATAATTATTTAGGTAATATTACTTGGAAAAATAAATTTAATGCTTTATATACAACTAAAGATATCTATAATGAAAAAGTAATATTTATAAAACCTTTAACCTATATGAATTTATCTGGAAATGCCGTGCGAGAATTTGTTAACTTTTATAAAATAAATTTAGAAGATATATTAATTATTCAAGATGATTTAGATTTACCTCTCGGAAAATATCGTATTAAAACAAATAGCTCAAGTGGAGGCCACAATGGAATTAAATCTATCATTGAAAATTTAGGCTCTAATAACTTTGCTCGTCTTAAAATTGGTATTTCTAAAAACTCTCATATCCCCACAAAAGATTATGTTTTAGAAAGCTTTAAAAAAGAAGAATTAGAAATACTTAATAACTTATATTCAAGATTTAATGCTATATTAGAAGACTTTATTCATGAAAACATAACTACTTTAATGAATAAATATAATGGGTTGATATTATGAATTTTTTAACAAATTACTTTAAATATGATAATGATATAACTATCACAGGCTTAACTAATCCTCTTGCATATCTTTATATAAATAATCTTTTTTTAACTAAAAATGAAAATATTATTGTTTTAACATCTACTTTATATGAAGCAAATGAGTTTTATCGTGGTCTAAAAAATTTAAATGACAATACTTATCTATTTCCCATGGACGACTTTTTAGCAAGTGTTGCTTTAGCTATTTCTCCTGAATTAAAAGTAAATCGTATTGAAACATTAAATTCTCTAAAAAATAATAAAGGTATCATAGTAACTAATCTAATGGGTTATTTAAGATATTTAACAGATACTAAAGTCCAAAATAAAATAAACATTAAACTAAAAAAAGACATGAATATTAATCGTGAAAAATTAATTGAAATATTAAATGAATTAGAATATAAAAGAGAAACAGTTGTAACAACTACGGGAGAGTTTGCTGTAAGAGGTTTTGTTATTGATATCTTTGTTACTTTAAGTGAACACCCCATAAGAATTGAATTTTTTGGTAATACCATTGAATCCATTCGTTACTTTGATGAAACAACTCAAATGTCTATTAATGAAATAGAAGAAATAACTCTTATCTCTAATGGTGAAATAAAAACAGAAGCTAAGTCTAGTTTATATGATTATTCAGGGAATGCTTGCGTTATAAATGTTGATTATACTAGAATTAAAGCAAGTTATGAAAAATTAGTCCAAGAAATGTTTGATTATATTGCCTCTAAAGACTTACCTAAAGATACTAAATTTATGTTTGATTTAAATGAAATAAATCCTAAATATAATATTTATTTACATATGTTAGATAATAAAACAACATCTAAAAATGCCCTTCATTTCACTAGTAAAGATTTAACTAACTTTAACTCTGATTTTGCTCGTCTAAAAGAGGCAACAAAAGTCTGGTATAATAAAGGTTATGAAATATATTTTTGCTTATCTAAAGAAACTCAAATATCTATAATAAAAAGAGAAATAGAAGTTCCATTTACTATTATTAATCTTTCTTTAACTAAAGGCTTTATCTTTGAAAAATATGTTGTTATAACTGAATATGATATTGAAAATATATCTAAAACAGAAATAAAATATAAAAATTCTTATAAAATAGGCCGTAAAATAAAAGATTTAAATGCTCTAAATAAAGGAGATTATGTAGTCCATATGGCTCATGGTATAGGTATTTATAATGGTATAAAAACATTAACTAAAAATGATTTAGAAAAAGATTATTTAGAAATACTTTATGCTGATAATGATAAAATATATATCCCTGTTGAAAAAATAAATACTATTTTAAAATATGCTAGTAAAGATGGCTTAAAACCTAAAATAAATAAATTAAACTCTAATAGTTGGGCTAAAACTAAGAGAAGTGTTGAAAAACGTATTAAAGATATATCTCAAGAATTATTAAAACTATACGCTGCAAGAAAAGCTCTAAAAGGTACTCCCTATGAAAGTTTTGTCATGGAAGATGAATTTGCAAGTACATTTGCTTATACTCCAACTAAAGACCAAGAAAGAGCTATAAAAGAAATAGACCAAGATTTAAAAAGTCCTGTTCCTATGGATAGATTATTATGTGGTGATGTTGGTTTTGGTAAAACAGAAGTTGCTTTCCGTGCTATATTTAAAACAGTCTTAAATAATAAACAAGTATTATATCTTTGCCCTACTACTATTTTATCACGACAACAATATAATTCTGCTTTAAATAGATTTAAAAATTACCCTTTAAATATTGCTCTTTTAAATCGTTTTACTACCCCAAAAGAAACAAAAAATATAATTGATGGTTTATCTAATGGTACAATCGATATTGTTTTTGGTACTCATAGATTATTAAGTAATGATATTAAATTTAAAAAATTAGGCTTGCTTATTGTCGATGAAGAACAACGTTTTGGAGTAACTCATAAAGAAAAAATAAAAGAACTAAAAACAGATGTTAATGTCTTAACTTTATCTGCTACCCCTATTCCCAGGACTTTAAAAATGGCTATGTCAGGCCTCCGCGATTTATCTGTAATTGATACTCCTCCTGTAAATAGATATCCTATTCAAACTTATGTCTTAGAAAATCAAGATTTAATCGTTAAAGATGCTATTTATAAGGAATTATCTCGAAGTGGTCAAATATTTATTCTTTATAATAATATCGAAGGCTTAAATAGTTTAATTTCTAAATTAAAATTATTAGTACCAAATGCTCGAATTATATCTGCTCATGGACGTATGACCAAACAAGAACTTGAAAACATCATGCAAGACTTTATTGATTATAAATATGATATTTTAGTTTGTACTACTATCATAGAAACAGGTATTGATATTCCTAATGCTAATACTTTAATAATTTATAACGCAGACCATTTTGGCTTATCTCAACTTTATCAAATACGTGGTCGAGTTGGTAGGTCAAATAAAATTGCTTATGCTTACCTACTCTACGAAAAAAGTAAAATATTAAATGAAACTGCCATCAAAAGATTAGAAGCAATCAAAGAATTTACAGAACTTGGAAGTGGATATCGTATTGCCATGCGTGATTTAGCTATACGTGGTGCTGGCGATATTTTAGGTAGTGAGCAAGCAGGCTTTGTTGACTCAGTCGGTATAAATCTTTATTTACAAATGATTGAAGAAGAAATGAAACGCTTAAAAGGTGAAGAAGTAAAAGAAGATATTGCCCCAACTTCTCTAATAAATGTTTCTACCCATATTAGTGATACATATGTTAAAGATGATGAAATAAAAATTGAAATTCATAATAAAATAAATGAAGTAGATTCTAAAGAATCTCTAGAGCGTATCAAAAATGAATTAGAGGACCGTTTTGGTAAAGTATCAGAAGATTTAATAATTTATATGTATGAAGAATGGTTTGAAAAATTAGCAAGTAGTTTAAATATCACTCATGTTACTCAAACTAAAAGCTTTATTGAAATATCCCTTCCTGAAGAAATATCTACTAATATTAAAGCAGATAAATTATTCTTAGAAAGTTATAATATTAATCCTAATTTTAAATTTAAATATCAAAATAAAAACATTAAAATATCTTTAATGCTCAAAAAAGATGATAAACATTTCTTATACTATTATGTTCCTTTATTAGAATTAATAAAAGAACAATATGTTTAAAAAAACTAATCATAAATATAAATTTTTAGTTGCAAACTCCCAATAATATGGTATAATACTAGAGACAAAAGAAATTTACTATGTCAAAAATTTTGATATGGCGGGAGGGAAAAAATGAAAAAAAATTTACACCCAGAAATGAAAGAAGTAACAATTACTTGTGCCTGTGGAGCAAGTTTTAAAACTCATTCAACTAAAGATAATATTCAAGTTGAAGTTTGTAGTGAATGTCACCCATTTTATACAGGTGCTCAAGGAAAAGTTAAAAAAACTGGTAATATTGAAAAATTTAACCGTAAATATGGCTTAACAGACGAAAAATAATGATTACAAAAAGTAGTCATTTTTTTTAAAAATATAAATTATTCCCTGGGAAAATCTGCACGAAGCGAACAATATTCCCTAGGAAAATCTGCAAATAACTAAAAAATACTAGATTTTTCCATAAATTAATCTTCTATCTTTATTAAATCGCCAGGAGAACACTCTAAATATTTACAAAATTCTTCTATATATTTAAAAGATATAGAATTAGTTTCTCCTTTAATAATTCTATTAATATTTCTAGAAGTCATATTCATTTTCTGCCTTAACCAATATTTAGTCTTTCCTTTTTCTTTTAATAACTCTTCTATTTTTATAGATACCATATCTTATACACCTCATCTATATTTTATAGTATTTGAAAAATATAAATAAGGTACTTGCATTACCCCTATTTTTAGTTTATAATATAAACAAGTTAGAAATTTCTAATATAATTGATTAATTATCAATTAGAAAGAAAGGTTGATATGAAATTAGAAAAGTTAAGTAATGGAAGATTTATTAAAACTAGTATTATAGTTTTAGCGGTTATAAGTATATTTGGAGTTATATTTATAAATAAGAGTAAGGCTAAATATAGAGTAACACAGAGTATACAAATAGTGAGTGGTGAAGTTAATTATAAAGTAGCTGATTTAAATGTATTAGCTATATATAAACAAAAAAGCAAAGAGAACACTAATGAGGAAAATTATGAGAGTATAAGTGATGTTCCAACTAGTGGTTATCAACTTAATACAACTAAAAGTTATTGTACTAAACCTAGTACAAATGATACCAAAATTACAGGTGATATTGTTTATGATGGAAAAAGTATAAGTGTTAATAATATAACAGAAAAAGGAACTAAATGCTATCTATATTTTGATATTAATAATGAAATTTCTTCTGAAGAAAGATTTAAAAATTTAGGTTTAACATTAGGGAAAGGAACCCCTAATTTCAGTAAAACAGCATGCTCAAGTGGATGTGGAGAAACTACAAATGGAGTATATACTGCACAAGATGATTTTGGAACAAGCTATTATTTTAGAGGAACAGTATCCAATAATTGGGTTAAATTTGGAAAAGTTGGAAATTCAGATATATATTGGAGAATAGTAAGAATAAACGGAAATGGAACTATTAGATTAATATATTCTGGAACAGGAACTGCTGCCGCGACTGGAGATGGAACACAACTAAAAACTCTAATCTTTAATAGTTTGCGTACCTCAGCAATGTCCGTCAAATATTTAAATAGTGCTATACAACAAGATTTAGATTATTGGTATGATAGTAATTTGAAATCTTATGCAAACAAAATAGATGGTGCCACAGGTTTTTGTAATGATGTAGATTATGGAACAGCTAGCGGAAGTGATCAATATTTTAAGCCTTATGATAGAATAGAAACTAATCATACACCAAGCTTAAAATGTGAATTAAACAATTTATATACTACAAGTGGAGGAACAAAAGGTAATCAGCAATTAACCAATCCAATAGGCTTAATTTCAGCAGACGAAGTAAATTATGCCGGTGGAGTTAGCAGTGGAGGTAATTCTTCTTACTACCTATATACAAATCAAGAATACTGGACTTTGTCACCAGCACACTTTGATGGACTTGCCAGGATGTTCTTTATATATAGCGATGGAGAAATTATGAGTGGAGGCATGGCTTGGGGTGATGTAAATCATGCAGAAGGCGTTAGACCTGTTATAAACTTAAAAGCTGATACTACTTTTACAGGTCATGGCACTTCTATTGACCCTTACATATTATCAGGGAATTAATATTATCAAGGAAATCAAGGAAAATGTCAATAAAATAAAGCATTTTCTTTTTCATTTTCCC
>CANQTE010000010.1 GCA_947626695.1 uncultured Bacilli bacterium
CAAAAAAATATATAAATGAAAAAACTACGCTTGATACTCCAGATATTATGCAATATTTTAAAGGATTAGCATTACATGAAATAATGACATATAGAGGATATGTTATAGAGTCAGAAGACACTAATTACGATAATCCTAAAGAAATTATTGTAAATATTTATAAATGTCGAGAGGATTTTAATGATAATAAAGTTAATGAAAGTGTATCTTTAAACTCTATTGATTTAAAACAAAACATTAAAAATTATATTGATGAAGTTTACATTGACAAGTTAGATTTAGAAATTGAAAAGGCATATATTACTTTTATTTTAGGTTATGATTTATTACATGATATGATAAAAAAATATAATGTATTAGAATGTGAAAAAAATTATGATTTTTGTGATTATATAGCAAATCGATTTTTAGATTCAGAAGAATATTCAAACTTTAATTGTTCTAGCTATACAATGTTACAAGAGTGGCTTTCTAAAAATATGAGTAGAATAGAACAAGAATATAAAGAAAAAATAGTTTTTAAAAATAAAATTTATAATGGTAATATGATTATGATTGATAAGGGATTTAGAAAAAATATTCCTATTTGTTTTTTAAAAAGAACAATATATGAAAATGAAAAAGATTATATTATTGCTTTTAATTACAAAATAACTGAAGATAAAATAAGTTGGGACTATGCTTATTATTATGGCAATCTTAAAGAAAAAGCTGAAAAATACTTTAAGAAAGTAATGTTTGGTGGGCATTTGGTTACTGACGAAAATCAAAAAAAGTCAAAATTAAGAGTTAAATTCATAGGAATCGATAATTGGGAGAGGCCAGTTTACAAAGATATAAAAGGTAATCTTTATAAAGATATTAATTTAGGATCTGGAGCTTTATATTTGCACACTTCAGTAAATAATGATTTTTATGGTGAACCAGATTATCCTATTGATGAAAATATTAAAGTTTATATAGTTGAAGATTTTAAAAAAGATAAAATTAATAAAAAAGAAGGAATAAATGTGGCTAGATAAAATATTTAAATGTGATAGTGTTTAAAGTATTATAGAAATTAAGAAGAATAAATAAAATATATTGCAAAAATCTTATATATCATTTATTATATCAAGTAGGTGGTTTTGATGGAAAATATAATTAAAAAGAAAAATAAAATAGTTTATGAAGGCTCAAAAGGCTCAAGCAAAAATAATAAAAGTAAATCTGAATATTTATCTTGGGTATATACTTTACTAAATAACATTTCTAATATTAATGAAACTGCTGATATGATAGATATATTAGAAGAAATTATGGAAGAAGTTGAATGCCGAGAAGAATTTGAAAAAAATAAATTTAATCATATTCCAGAACAATTTCAAAATGGCGAAGAAGGCTGTATGCTTCAGGATAGAATTGAAAATCTAGATGATGCTTATGCAAGATTAAATATATTAGATAATAAAGCGGTAGAAGAAATTAATGAAGAGTTTATGATGGAAGAAATAAAAAATATAATTATGACTTTAGGATAGTGAAACTAATGACAAGTTTCATTATTTTTTTGTATTTTATAGAAAGAAGGGAAAAAATTATGAAAGAAAAAATTATAACTAAAGATGAATTAGTCAATCAGATTGCAGTATATTTTATTTTAGAATATGGCGTGCAAAGGTTAAAAAATGAAAAAGATTATAATACGTTAATGTCTAAAATTGATAAATTTTCTAATAAAAAATCTCATATTATTACTCCCGAAAAACAAAAAGAGGGTTTAAAATTAAGCAGGCAAATATCAGAACTTTCACATGAAGAAATAAAACAATTTATTAAAGAAATATCTCTTAATACTAAGAAAAGAAATGTGGAACGATGATGCACATGGAAATATTAGAAGATAAAGTTATTGTTGCTAAAAAGCAATTTTTTGAAGAAATTAAGATACAATATCTTAATTTTATTTTGTTTAATGAAATAAAACAATATATAAAATTATGTAATAATTATAATGTCAATTATGAATTTTGTGATTATGTATCAAGACATTTTTTAAAAAGTCATGAAGGCAGTAGATATTCATTAATACATTTACAAAAGTGGCTTGATATTAATAAAGAAAAATTAAATAAATTATATGAAGATTTTAAATTAGATAAAAGCAAGTATAAGCCATCTATTTATTTGCAATTGTAGTACTTCTATTAAAAAAAGGAAGGTGAAGAAAATATGGAAGTAAAGATAAATAAAGAAATTAGAAGTTACTCGGAAAAAATATTTTTTGGCTTAACATTAAGACAGCTTGTATTTTCGTTACTGGCAATAGCAACAACTGTTACTTTATATTTTATAACAAAAAAATATTTTGGAAAAGAAACTATTTCATGGATATGTATAGTTGGAGCTATTCCTTTTGCTGGATTAGGTTTTTTTAACTATAATGGTATGCCATTAGAAAAATTTATAATTGCATTTATTATATCAGAATTATTAACTCCAAAAGAATTATATTGTGAAAATAACAATATCTATTATAAGGCATTATTGCCTTTTTTTAATAAAAAAGAAAGTGAGGTATTAAAAAAATGAATCAATTAACTTTAGTTGGAAGATTAGTTAACGATATAAAGTTAAAGACTCTGGATGATGGAAATGTTGTTGCTAATGTTACTTTAGCAGTAACAAGAGATTACAAGAATAGTAAGGGTATATATGAAACAGATTTTATTCCATTTCAATTATGGAATAATATAGCTAAGAATGCACTTGAACAGTGCCCTAAAGGAACAATGATGGGAATCAAAGGAAGAATAGAAACAAAAACTATTAAAGATGAAAATGGCAATAACAAAAAAATACAAGTTAATGTTGCTGACAAAGTAACATTTATAACTACTAGGGGACAGCCTAAAAAAGATATGGAAAGATAAAGAAAGTGAGGAATTAAAAAAATGAATAATTTAATTTTAACGGGAAGATTAACAGAAGATCCAAAAGTGGAAATTTTGGAAGATGGCACTTCTATTACAACTGTAACTTTAGCAATACCAAGAAATTACAAGAATAGCGAGGGTATATATGAAACAGATTTTATAAAATGTAATATTTGGAAAGGTATGGCCGAAGCTACAAAAGATTACTGTCATAAAGGCGATATTATTGGTGTTAGAGGTCGAATTCAATCAAAAGTTATAAAAGATGAAAATGGTAACGATAAAGAAATACAAGTAAATGTCGCAGAGAAAATAACATTTATAACTACTAGGGGACAGCCTAAAAAAGATATGGAAAGATAAAGAAAGTGAGGAATATACAAATCAAATGATTAAATCATTAAAAAATATAGAAAAACAAGAAAAAGATGGCTATAATATTCCACATACAGTTCAAGATACTATATGTATTAAGCGTATATGGGAAGATGGGATTTTTTTAGTAGGAAAAAATAAATATTCTTTAACCTATAAATTTACTGATATAAATTATGCAGTTGCTTCCAAAGAGGATAAGGAGAGTATGTTTTTAAGCTATTCAGAATTATTAAATTCTTTAGATAGTGAAGCGACTGCTAAAATAACTATTGTTTTGAGAAAAATTAATAAAACAGATTTTGAAAAAAAGATATTACTTCCTTTTAAAGAAGATGGTTTAGATATTTACAGACAAGAATATAATCAAATGTTGCTTGATAAGACAATTAATAGTAATGGTATGATTAAAGAAATCTATTTGACTATATCAGTTGTTAAAAGAAATTACGAAGAGGCTAAAAATTATTTTAGAAGAGTGGGAAATGATATAATATCTCATTTAGCTAAATTAGGCTCTTTCTGTACAGAACTAAGTGCTTATGAAAAAATAAAGGTATTATATAATTTTTATAGACCAGGAGAAGAAACAAATTTTAATTTAAATCTTAGTTCAATGATTAAAAAAGGACATGATTTTAAAGATTATATTTGTCCTAACAACCTTTCATTTAAAAATGATTATTTCGAAATGAACAATAAATATGGACGTGTTTTCTTTTTAAAGGATTATGCCAGTTATATAAAAGATACTATGGTTTCAGAATTAACAGAAATAAATCAAAATATGATGCTAAGTATTGATATAATTTCTGTTCCAACTGATGAGGCTGTTAGAGAAGTAGAAAATAGATTACTTGCAGTTGAAACAAATATTACAAATTGGCAACGAAAGCAAAATGCTAATAATAATTTTAGTGCAGTTGTACCATACGATATGGAACAGCAAAGAAAGGAGAGCAAAGAATTTTTAGATGACCTAACTACAAGAGACCAACGAATGATGTTTGCTAATTTAACTATTGCAATCATTGCAGATACTAAAGAACAGCTTGAATCTGATACAGAATCAATCTTAATAACAGCAAGAAAGCATTTATGTCAGATAGTTCCTTTAAAATATCAACAATTAAATGGTTTAAATACTGTACTTCCTATTGGGGTTAGAAAAATTCAAAACTTAAGAACATTAACTACAGAGAGTTTGGCAGTTTTGAATCCATTTAAGGTTCAAGAAGTGTTTGATAATGGTGGAATATACTATGGTGAAAATGCTATTAGTCATAATTTAATTATGATTAATAAAGCCAATCTTCTTAATCAATCTTCATTAATATTTGGAGTTCCTGGAAGTGGGAAATCTTTTAGTGCTAAAGAACTAATTACATTTTTATCTTTATCAACAGATGATGATATATTAATATGTGATCCTGAAGGTGAATATTCAGCTTTGGTAAAATCGGTAGGCGGAGAAGTAATAGAAATATCGTCAAATAGTAAAGATCATATAAATGCGATGGATATGATTGAAGGATATGGTGAAGATGATAATCCAGTTGCTGATAAATCCGAATTTATTCTTTCTTTATTTGAACAATTAGATAAAAAAAGTTTAGGGCCAAAAGAAAAATCAATTATTGATAGATGCACTGCTTTGGTTTATTCAGATTATCGTAAAACAGGAAAAATCCCAACACTTATTACCTTAAGAGAAAAATTATTAGAACAACCTGAAAAAGAAGCTCAAGAACTTGCCTTAGCTTTAGAATTATTTACAAATGGTTCTTTAAATATATTCGCACATGAAACTAATGTTAATACTAATAGCAGAATTATATCTTATGATATATATAAGTTAGGTAAACAGTTAAAAACAATGGGATTATTAGTAATCACGGATGCTTTATTAAATAGAGTAACTGAAAATTATAAAAAGGGAAAAAGAACGCATATTTTTATTGATGAAATTCATGTTTTATTTGAAAATGAATATTCAGCAAATTTCTTTAATTCTGCATGGAGGCAATTTAGAAAGAGAGATGCCTATCCAACTGCGATAACGCAAAATGTAAAATATTTATTATCTTCTCCAGAAGGAACAGGTATGCTATCAAATAGTGAATTTATTTTAATGCTTAATCAAGCACCAAGTGATAGAAAAGAACTAGCTAAACTTTTAAACATTTCTAAAGAGCAATTATCATATATAACAAATAGTAAGGCAGGATGCGGTTTAATCAGATATGGTGGTGCATTGATACCTTTTGTTAATAAATTCCCAACTAATACTAAACTTTATAAATTAATGACTACCAAACCAGGTGAATAATAATGTTAAAAATTAAAGCTTTAGCAAGTAAATTTAATAATTGTTTTACTTTTCAAGATTTACGAGAGTATATTAAAGAAAATGTTGATAATAATAAACTATCTTATGAAGATTTAAAATATTTATATAAAAATCTATATTATAAAAAATCTTCTTTTTTAAAGCAGAATATCTATCCTGTTTGTGAATTTTTAAAAAAGGGTTATTCTACCCAAGAAGCCGAAAAATTGGCAAAATTGCTAGATGATGCTAATGGTCAAACAATTTTTAGTAATGAAAAAAAGGATATTGGCTATAAATACAATAAGCTATTTTATGATTTATTATTTGTTTTTGATGCTTATGATACCGCAATTAAAAATGGTTTGAATAAAGATAAAGCTTATTTAAAAGCTAAAAATGAGATAAATAATACTAGTAATACAATTAGAGAAATAGAAATGAAATTAAAAAAAATTGATTTAGTATGTGATAATGACGTAAAATCTTTTTCTTGGCTAGTTTTAGAAGAAAGTAATGATATTAAGGATGAAATGTTGAATTTAAACAATAATACTATACCAAATAATTTGTTAGAGAAATATAACAGATTAAATAAAACAAAAAGATTGATAAAAGAGTATAAACCAATGATTAATAATTACAAAGACTATGTTAGTAGATAATGTAGTCTTTGTTTTTTATAGGAGGTGATGAAAACGGCTAATATAAAAACAAAAAAAATAGTTAAAAATAGTATTAAATCATTAGATAAGGGCATAGTAGGCATAGAAAAAACTAAAGATAATATAGTAAGCATTAAGGAAAAATCAGAAAATTTTTATAATAATGAAAACAATACGGTAGAATATGCTAATAATAAATTTGATAATGCAAGAAATGATACTGTAAGAAAAAGTATAAATTATTTTAATAAAAAAGGTTCTAAAGAAACTCAACAAGTAATAGAAAATGTTAATAAAATTAAAAAGAAAGTAAAAAATATTAAATCTAAACGAATTGAAAGAAAAAATATTAAGAAAGCGACTAAAGAACTAAAAACGGTTTCAAAGAAAGCAAAAAAAGCAGTAGAAGAAACTGTAAAAAATATGAATAGAGGAAGAAAACTTGCAGAAGAAACAGCTAAAAGAAGTTATCATACTCTTAAATCAGCTTTTAAAATTACTATTGCAACTGCAAAAATGATAATAGCTGCTTTAAAGAGTTTAATTTCTTTACTTATTGCTGGGGGATGGATATCCATAATTATAATAATTTTAATATGCTTAATAGCTTTATTATTAAATTCTATTTTTGGAATTTTCTTTTCAAGTGAGCCAACAGGTGATCCTAATAATGTTTCTATGAGTGAAGTAATTAGAGATATTAATTTAGATATGGCTAATAAAATTCAAGAAATTCAAACAAATAATACTTATGATAATTACAAAATAGAATCAAATAGGGCAGAATGGAAAGATATTTTATCTGTGTATGTTGCCTATGTTTCAAAAGGCACAAACGAAACAGACGTTATTACTATGAACGATTCTAAAAAAGCAATATTAAAAAAAATATTTTGGGATATGAATAGCATATCTTATGAAATTAAGCAAGAACAAAAAGATTCTGATTTGTATGAAGAAAATATGGATAGTACAATTCAAAAAATTTTATATATTACAATAGATAGTAAGACTATAGATGAAATAATAGAATATTATAATTTTACTCCTTTGCAATTAGAACAAGTTAATGAATTACAGAAAGAAGAATATGATTCTATGTGGAGTGCAGTCGTATTTGGAACTCCAATAGGAAGTCCTAATATGGTACAAATTGCTTTGCAACAGATTGGAAATGTTGGAGGAGAACCGTATTGGTCTTGGTATGGGTTTAATTCACGCGTTGAGTGGTGCGCAATATTTGTTTCTTGGGTTGCAAATCAAGCGGGAATTGATGAAACTGTTATACCTAAATTTTCGTTGGTTTCTACGGGAGTAAACTTTTTTAAAGCAACTGGAGCATGGAGAGATAAAGGCTATTTGCCACAACCTGGAGATATAATATTCTTTGACTGGGAAAATGATGGAAAAGTAAACCATGTAGGTATAGTCGAGAGAATTGATGGAGATACTATTTATACCATAGAAGGAAACTCTGATGGTGATGAGTGCAAAGAAAAAAGTTATTCTATTAATAGCAATGTAATTTATGGATATGGAGATCCTGCATATTAAAAGGCAAAGCATTTTTGCTTAGCCTTATTTTATTGGTAATCTGATAAGTATTTTACTTTGCTTCTACACAACACATAGTCTATTGATATTTTTGATAGTTTACAAACTTCTATTAAATAAGTGTAACTAATTAATATTTTACCTAATTCATATTTATTCCAAGTACTCCGAGAAATCTTTAATCTTTCACTAATTTCTTTTAGAGTCATATTAAGTTCTAATCTTAATTCTCTAACATGTTTACCTATCTCTTTTAAATTTAAATTATTTGGCACATTCATTTTTAACCTTAAATTAGTTAAGCCTGATAAATAATCTATGTTAATATTATATATATTTGCTAATTCATATAATCTTTTTGTTGGTATTGTTTCAACATTACGTTCCCATCTACCATATGAAGTGTCATATACTCCTAACAATTTTGCAATATCAGTTTTTGTATATTTTCTTTCTTCTCTCATTTCTTTTAAACGCATAACTACCACCCTATATTAATTTTCTCAAAATAATATAAAGTAGTCATAAAACCGCTGTTATTTTCTACAAAGTATGTTATAATTTACGTGTAATATGTGCTAATATATTAAACAATTAGGAGCATTATGAAGATAGAAGTTAAAGAAAAAAAAGATATTATAGAAATAATTGCTAGAAACATTAGAAAATTTAGACGTCTAAATAATTATACTCAAGAACAACTCGCAGAAGAAGTTGGAGTTTCTTGTGATTTTTTAAGAAGATTAGAAACTACATTGGGTAAAGAGGGAATAAGTATATACACGTTATATAAAATATCAATTATTTTAAATATTTCAATAGATAAGTTTTTTAAAGAATAATAGATTATTCAATGTAATCATATTTAATTTATAAAAAAATATACATTAATGTTATTTGTACTTTATTTTATTTAACAATTTTACCTTTGCATTGCAAAACGCAATATATTAAAAATATTTTATTATGATATTATTAAAAATAGAATTGGAGGTGAAATTGTGTTAATAAGTAATGAATATATGAATTTTTATAATTTAATTGCTAATCTTCATAACTCTAAACAGATAACAAAAGCTAGTAAATGTGTTTATAGAGCGATAGAGAAAAATTATTTTAGAGCATACATTATGTGGAGAGAACTAATTTCAGCATGTTGTGAAAAAAAATTTATAAGTACTGTAGAATTTAAAATTTTTATATTAAAGTCAATATCTTATTTTATAGGGGTTATTAACTTAGAACAAATAATCTTAATGATTTTGAGTATAGATGACGAATTTGAAGAACTTATTATTTCACATATATTTATTAATCCTAAATGCCCTGAAAATTTAATAAGCCATTTGATTGAAATATTATTAATTAATAAACAATATGAAAATGAAAAAGAAGTAATTTTATTAATAAAAAAATATTCTCGCTATCTAAATAATCAATTATTTAATACTAATGATATTTACGAAAATATTATAAAAATTCATTTAAATAAAAAAGGATTTGATTCGATGCCATTAGAAGAACAGGAAATTATACGTTTAATTTTAAATGTTTTTTCAGAAAATAAAAAAATTATTGCTAAATTAATATATAGCAATAACTAGAAATCTCACAAAATTTCTTACTAAATTATACCATTTTAATTATGAATTTGAAAAAAATGTTGAAAATTACGCAAATTAGTATTATACTTTAAAGGATGAAATTTGAAACATAACATACTTATAGTACACTTTACGTACTATAAGTTATTTTTTTAAAAATTTTGTTTCACTTTTACCTAAAATATAATCAATAGATATGTTAAAGCAATGAGCTAATTTATAACATAAAGCTATACTTATATCGCACCTCTGTATTTCATAATTACGTATAGTAGATATACCCATATTCAGTCTTTTAGCAAATTGAGTTATATTCATCCTTTCTTTTAATCTAATTGTTCTTATTCTCTCAGCTACAAATTTAGAATTATATTCATTTATTATAGTATCTTCAAGTCTATCAGTTAAACCAAACAAATAATTTAGGGATATGTTATAAAAATTAGATATTTTAACAAGATTTCTAATAGATATACTAACTTTTTCATCAGTTTCATAACCAGTATAGGTTGATCTACTTACACCAAGAATATTAGCTATTTCTTGCTGAGTGTTGCCATAATAGGTCCTAATATCTTTTATTCTTAATTTGATAGTATTATTTGTCATTATACACACCTTAAATCGTATTATTTTTGTTATTTAAATAAAAGAAAATACAACTTATGCATCATAGCTCATTATATACTTTTTTAGATATTAAAAACTAAAAATGTTGAAAAAAGCAAAAAAATGTTGAAACTGGGGCAAAAAAATGCTACAATTAGATTGAGGTTTGGTTAATAATTATGTGATTTTGTTTAAGTTGCTCTAAACTTAAATCTTAAACAAAATATTTTCAAAATCCGTGACTCTCTCCTGAAAGTCAAGGTTTATATATAACATTAATATATATAATATAATTATATCCAAACCAAACCTTACTTAACTTTGGTGAGAATATCATTTCTCAATCCTTGAAAAGTATAGAGTTAGCATTATTGTTTTATGCTGACTCTTAATTTATATAATAATACATTTTAAAAATAAAATACATATAATCGTTTAAAAGCTAATATTATGTGTTTAAAAATTAATAAATATAAAATTTTAGTTTCAGTTTGTTACTTTAATGTTAAATATTAACTGTTTTAACTTAATACTTTTTCTTAATGTAAATTATATTTTATTATAATCAAGTTTATAGTATAATTGTGATAAGAATATATTTAAGTCTTTAGGAAGGTAGTAAAAAATGTTATTATGCTCATTTAATGTTAATGGTTTAAAGGCGAGTGTGAATAAAGGACTAGTTAAAATAATTTTAGATCAGAAACCAGATATAATATGTTTTCAGGAGACTAAATGTCAATCTCAAATTTTAAAAATAGATGGATATTATTCCTATTGGAATTATTGTAATAAAAAAAGTTATTCTGGAACTGCTACTTTTACAAAAATAAAACCAATTTCTTGTAAACTCGGTTTTAATGATTATGATTTTAATACTGAAGGTAGGATCATTACATTAGAGTATGAATCATTTTATCTTGTTAATATCTATGTTCCAAATTCAAGAGCAGGGCTTAATAGAATTGATTATCGCATGCAATGGGATGAACAGTTTTATAATCATATTATGGAATTAGAAAAAATAAAACCTGTAATTATTTGTGGCGATTTCAATGTTGCTTTATATAAAAATGATAGAAATAACATTGAAAAAAAAATATTTATAAATAATGAATTAGTAGTTTTTAATGATTTGTTGGCAAGTGGATTTATTGATGCATTTAAATATTTATATTCTGATGAGGATGCTGTTACTTGGTATAGAATAGGGAAAAATAAAAAAAACACAGGGATAGGATATAGATTAGATTATTTTCTTGTTTCAAGCTATTTAAAAGACAAAATTAATGATTCTAAAATATGTTCCAATATAAATATTTCTGATCACTTCCCTATAACATTAAAAATAAATATAGGAGATTAAATATTATGAATATTGAAGATTATTCAGAAAAAATGCTAGCAGAAATATGGGATGGATATGATTGGAAACGAGCAGAAGAAAAAATATTTAAATTGCAAAAAGAATTAACTGAAGCTACAATTTCTAATAAAAGAAAAACTATGGCGAGAATAAGCAACAAGATTACAAATTCATTTGAAGCTAGATTTTTGGCTGTAAGACAAGTATCAGAAAAATTAAATTCTGCACCTGGAATTGATGGGGAAAGATGGGTAAAGTCATCTGATAAAACTAGAGCTGTAATTAATTTAGATCCTTTGAAATACAAAGCTAAACCATTTAGGAGATTTGTTATAACTGAAAAAGAAAAAGAAAGAAGAATAAATGTACCTACTTTGTACGATAGAGCTATGCAATTATTATTTATATTAGCATTAGATCCAATATCTGAGGCAAGCGCTGATAGAAAGTCTTTTGCATTTCGTAAAGGAAGATCTACCTTTGATGTCCATAGTCTTATAATGCACGTATTAGAAGAAGATGATAGTCCAGACTGGGTATTGATTTGTGATATAAAATCATTTTATGACTCTATTAGTCATAAATGGATTTTAGATAATATTCCAATTAATAAGAGAGTATTAAAAGAAATGTTAGAGGCTGGAGTTGCATTTAATGGCGAAATATTCCCGACGAATGAAGGAATATCATTAGGCAATAACATATCGACAATTTTAGGTAATATGACCTTAGATGGCTTGCAAAAAATGTTATATGATTTACAGGGAAAAGAAATAGAAGATTATCGAGCAGGATATTTAATAAGGTTTGCAGATGATATATTAATTACAGCGAGAACTAAAAAGCAAGCTAGTATTTTTTTAGAAGAGGTTAAGAAATTTTTAAAAAAAAGAGGTTTAATTTTGTCAAAAAATAAAACCCATATCATTAATGTAAAAGAAGGCTTTGATTTTTTATCTAGGCATTACTACAAAAAAGATGGAATTGCACATAGTAGTCCATCAGAAAATGCTATTGCTACATTTGAAAAATCTTTAAGAGAATATATCTTAAATGATAACATGAAAATATCGCAAAAAAAATTAATAGATTCTCTAAATGCAAAATTAAACGGTTTTGCTACTTATCACCGTATTACAGAAGCAAGAGAAGTTTTTATGCATTTAGATAATGTTGTATTAGCATTATTACTTCAACTCATGAGGAAATTATACCCACAAACAGCACTAAAGAAACTCACAGAGAGGTATTGGTATAAAAATGTAAATGGCATACCAGTATATTCACTTCCGACAAACAGAAATGTTAAAATTATATTATTATCAGAAATTCCATTAGTTAGACATAATAAACTGGATTTAAAGAAAAATGTATATTTAGAACCAGAATATTTTGAGAAAAGAAGAGAAAAACTAGAGATGGAAAAACTAAGTGGAAAATATAAATCATTGTGGTTGAAACAAAATGGCTTATGTTATAATTGTGGGTTACCGATTGGAGTAGATCAACCTAGGACGATTATTTATAAAAATTCTTCACTTAATTATCATTATACAACAAATTTAGCTTATGTTCATTTATCTTGTTCAGAGGATGATATGTTTTTCTATGATAAGGAAGAAACCGATTCTAAACGAGTTGATATTAAGAGAATTATCGAAGAAGTTTGTACTCCAAATAGCTACAGAAGAACGAAAACTGAGAAAACATATCAAAAATTATTTGATTATTTTGCTAATTGTAATAAAGCAACATTTCAACTGACGTTTAAAGATATTGAAGAAATCATTGATAAAAAATTATGCAAGACAGCATATACAAATAAAAGCTTTTGGTATAATAGAAACAAATTTGACTTAGCACATTGTTGGAATTCTAATGGCTATAAGATGAAAAAGCTACTATTAGATGAACAAAAGGTAATTTTTTCTAAAAATGAGGATTATAAATCTAAAATAGAAATTCCATCAATTTTGTTATCTACCAAAGTTCCCAAATCAGCAAAGTATGAAATTGAAAGTTTTTTTAAATATATAATCGAAAAATATAAACTAAAATGAGGCTTATTATTTAGGCAAGCAACAACTATTGGAAGCTGCATAAAAAAAGTTGCCTTATTTTAAATATTATAATATAATATGGTTAAATGCATATTTATAACTTGGTGTGTTAGTTTGAAAGGAGTTTATTATATGAAAAAAAGAATATCTTATTTATTAGTTTTATTTTTAATAGCTATTATTTTACCTCTTAATGTTTTTGGAGCTGAGAAAATAAATTTAAAAGTAGATAAAACCGATTTAGAAGTAGGCGATGAAATAACAGTTAGTGCAATTGTACCTAGTGATTTAAGTACTTATGCTATGCTCGCAACTTTAAAATATGACCAAAATGTATTTCAAAAAATAGATGATTCTAATTTTTCACTTGCCGATTCTGCTAGTATTTCTTATAATGGTGCCAATAACAAATTTGGTATAATTAATAAAACTGGTAAAATTGAAGGTACAATTTTTACTATTCATTTAAAAGTAAAGGAAGATGCTAATGTTGGTTATACCAATATAGCATTGACTAATATTTCATCTTCTGATGGTAGTACTAAAACAGAATTTCCAATGACTTCAACCAAAGTATTTATAAGCCGTGATGCAAAAGAAGGGGAGTCTATTCCTAATAATCAAGAAAATGAAATTATAGAGGATAATGAAACAGTTATTACAGCATCTACAAATATTCCTATAATTATAATTCTTGCTTCACTAACTGCCATATCATTTTTAATTAGTATATATATTTTAATAAAAAATAAAAAAGTAAAAAAATCTTTCTGTTTTCTAACTCTTTTAGAAATAGTTTTAATTGTAATCATTATGCTTTTATTTATGGTAAATTCCAATAAAAAAGACGTTAATAAAGATGGTGTAAAAGATTATACTGATGCCGAAGAAATAATTAAATATTTAATTAATATTGAAGGCACTAAAGATAATGATAAGAAAGATGATAATGTTGCCAGCAATGATAATAATGTAAATAGTAATGATGATAACAATGAAGATGATACAACAAATAATAATATCGATAATGATAAAAATGATAAGCCTGAAAATAGGCCGGGGGGGGGGTTACCAACAGAAGATTTTGATACTAACAATGATGGCAAAGTAGACATAGATGATGCCGGACATATCACGGAAGATACAACTAAAAAATCGAAAGTTCAGTTAAAAGAAGAAAATCCAGATAAGGTAGCCTATATAGCCAAAGGTGATATTACTTTTAATTTTACTGCCGAAATAAACCCTAAAGATGCTAAAATTAAAAAAGTCAGAATTGGTGACGAATATTACGATGTAACTTTAAATGGTGATACTTACAGTGTTATCTTAAAAGATATTAATAAAGCAGGTAATTATGAATTTACAATTACCGAAGTATTATTAGATAATGATCAAAAAGTTGAAACTAAATTAAAAATAACAAGAGAAGTTTTAAAGGATATTCCTTATGTTAATAAATTTAATTTGAATGATGAAAAAGGTTTATTAAGTTTTGAATTAGTTGATGAGGATGCTGCTTTTCTGAATGGTACTGTTACTATTTATGATGGTGAAGATAAACTTACTGATGCTGTTGTCGAAAAAACTAAAACTACAGTAAGTTTTAAAGCTGAGGAAGATAAAGATTATTATGTAGAAATAATTGGTAGTTATGATTTAGATAGTAAAACAAATGATAAAAAAAATAATTATGATGATAAGACAATGTTTGAACAATCATTTACCATTGGTGGTGATTATAATTTCACCTTAACAAATGCTTCTATTACAGATATTATCAAAGAAGGCGAAACTCCTATTGTATCATTTAATAGTACAAATAATAGAGATGCAGTAGTAATGAACGCTAATTTAACTATCCAAAATAGCTCAAAAGAATATAATATTAGCACTAGAGATAAAGATAAGTATGAGATAGCATTAATTGGTGCAGACACAACTCCTGGAGAGCATAAAGTAACTTTAGATAATGTTGGTTTAAATAGTTTAAAAACTTTCTATAATAATGAAGATTATAAAGCTAACGAATTAACCTATACAGTTTTAAAAAATATACCTACAATAAAAGATTTAGAATTAACTGATGATCATAGCTCTAAAAAAGTTAATGCCAAGTTTAACATAGAAGATACTGATGATGCGATTAATAAATTAGTAGTAGTTTTAATTGATTCAGCAGGTAAAATAGTAACCCAACAAGAAATTAATAAAGAAAATATTAGTGAAAAAAATATAAATGTATCATTATCTTATGAAAAAAGTTTAGATGGTTTTTATACAGTTAAAGTTCTAGCCGATTATGACTTAACTGATAAATATAAATATACTAATAAGAGTCTTGGTGAAGAAACTATATTAACTACTACTCCTGAGGATATTTATATTTCTTCAATGACTATAAATAGTAATAATAATTATCCAACTAAAAATCAAAAAGATTATGGAGTAACTTTTGTTGTTCATGTTGGAGATACAGTTAAAGCTGTTGCTAAAAAATATGGAGAAAATAAAGAATATAACACTTTATCAACTATAACTATAAATGGTCTTAATTATTCTGTAAGTGGATTAAGTGGTTCAACTTCAACTGATTATAAAGTAAGTGCTAATCTTATCGTACCTAACGATGCTGGTATATTTGATATAAAAGCTAATCGTGTTCAACTTTCTATAAGTGGTTATTATAATATGACTAAAGCAGATATGTTTTCAGTAAAAGAAAATAAGCTAACAATTGACGTTTTAAAAGATAAACCGAAGGTAGAAAATTTAATTATTACCGATGATTATGAAAAAGATGAAGCAACATTTAATTTTGATGTAACCTTAGATGAAACCGAACAAAGTGAAAAATTTACAGATGGGCTTATTAAATTAGGAAGTAATACTCACTCAATTGCAGCAGGACATAATAAAGTAACTTTTACAGGAATAGATAAAGACAAAAATCTAGATTTAATCTTTACTGGAAGTTATGATTTAGATACTGATACTTTACCAGAAACTAGCGATAAAAATGAATTTAAAAATGCCGAATTATTAAAAACAGTATATGGTTTATATAGTAATGATGATTATCAAAATATTGCGATAGAAAATGCTAAAGTTATTAGTGATAATGCAGATAGTTATTTTGAAAAAAATGAAAAAATCAAATTAAGTTTTGGCATTGGTGGTATCGAAGAAAAATTAGGGGCAGTTCCTGAAAAAGTAATTATTGATGATTCCGAATATACTTTAACCAAAACTGGTGAAGAGTATGAATTAATATTAGATGGTTATCACAGTTCTGGTGAAAAAGAAATTACTATTACCGATATTATATTAACTAATGGTAAAAAAATAACTTTAGAAGATTCTTATACATTTAAGCCAGAAGTATTAAAAGATACTATTACAATAAATGATTTTACTTATAAAGAACAAGATAAACAAATTAAAATCAATTTTGATTTAAAAGATCCTGATAATTCACTTGTGGGAAAAGCTAAAATCATAATTATAGATGAAAATGGCAATACTATTTATGAAAATGATTATAATAAAGAAATTATTTTTGATAAAAATGAATGTTTAAGATATTATGTAAAAGTAATTGCCGATTATGATAGAGATATAGATACTAAAGAAGATAGTGATAATCATTATAAAGAGGTTACTTTATTAGATGAAATAGTTTCTTTAGAAAAAAATAATATTGAGTTGAAAAATATCATAGATATTAATTTATATGAAACAGAAGCAATAAATGGTGAAGAAGTAAACTCTCTTAAAGACATAATTAATATAGACGAACTTCAAAATAATCTAAATAAATATTTTGTTGAAATTAAAATGGAAAATATGCCTAATACTAGAGCTAAAATTCAAAAAATAATCGAAAAAGATAATAAATTAATTTTAGTTTTAGAATATGAATATGTAACTGAAGAAAAAACTGAATCACAAGTAATTAGAATAACATTTGGCTCTATAGAAGAAAGAACAGCCAAAAATGAAGTTCACCCAGAAGATGCTTTAAATAACTTAATTGCAGATCTTAAAGCCAATAAAAATATAACTTTAGAACAAAATTATGATTTCAGTTTACTTGAAACTAATGCAGATAATGCTTACATTACAAGTGATTATTCTGGAACATTAAATGGTAATGGTTATACTCTTAAAAATTTAAGTAAACCATTATTTAATCAAATTACTAATGGAACAATTGAAAACTTAAGACTTAAAGATATTACATTAACTTCTAATGGTCATGGTGGTCTAGCTAATGTGACTAACAAGGGAGTTATAAAAGACATTATTGTTGAAAACATAACTAAAAGTAGTGCTGATAGTGATAACAACGGAGGACTAATTGGAGCTGCTACTAACGGAACAACAATAGTTGACTGTGGAGTAAAAAATATTAATTTTGAAGTTGGTGATAAACAACAAGAAGGTGGTTTAGTTGGTAGATTAGAAAATTCAAGTATTGATAATAGTTATGCAACTGGAAAAATTGGTGGCTGGTATAATTTTAGAGCAAGTTTTGTTGGAAACGTTCAAAATGGTACTATTACAAATAGTTTAGCTAAAGTTACAGTTAGTAATAGTTATATATCTTGTGATTTTGCTTGTTCTTATGGCAATAAAGGAAAATATGTAAATAATGTTACTTTAACTGATGGTTCTTCTAATGGCATGATTTCTGGTACTCTTGAAAATTCAAGTAATAATTATTATTTAACTAGTAAAGCTATTATTTTAGATAGTAGTATAACTAAAATAAACAAAGAAGATATAACTGATGAATTTTTTGCTGATGAAGTAGGATTAAGTAAAGAAGTCTGGGTTTTAGATAATACTTCTTATGATGAAACTCCAATTTTACAAATTGAAAAAACTTCTAGTTTAAGTGATACTTCTAGTGAAAAATATGACGAGGCAAAAGAAACATTATATGCTAATTTACTAAAATTAATGCCTTATTATGATAGCAATAAAATAATAGAAATGGCTGATAATATAACTGATGATTTATTACTTAATGAGCCTCTTGTTCATATTGCACCGGTAGATAAAAATGGTAATTTAGTTACCTATTTAACTACGGATAATCAAAAGAAAATAAGCAAAATAAAATTAGTATTTAAAAATGGTAAAAAAGAAGAATTTAATGTTACTTATGATAAAACTTATGATATGATAGCTACTTATCGAATTAATAGTTTAAATATTGATTATAGTTATAATAATTATGTAATAGATTCTACTTCGCAAGTTGTAACTAATTTAACAAATTATTTAAAAGGTTTAGATTATACCAATAATTTAGATACCCTAACTACTAATGATGATAGTAGAATATATCGTGATTTCTATAATGAAACAACTAAAAATGAATTAAAAGAATTTGTCTTAAAGTATTTATCCAATAGTGATTATACTAACACCATGAATGATCCGGCTATCAATAACTACATTGAAAGAGAAGTTAAAAAAGATAAAAAAATAGAAAAAGCATTATATGTTTATAATTATTTTAGACGTTTTTATGATTTAGATATTGATGGTATGAAAGTATATGATTTTATTCTCTTTAATATGCATGGTTTTGATAAAGACTTAACAACTACTAAAATAATAAACTTATTTTTAGCCGACTCTACTGGAGCAAATTTCAACACCAATATTACAAATGGCACTTATAATAAAATTTTTAGCAATTATACAAATTTAAAAAATATATCTAGTTTCTTAGAATATATAGTAACTCATTTTAGTAATAATGAAATGGCTGCTTGGATTCGTAGTCAGTTTAAAGGCATTTTAGTGGAAATTCCAGTTATTGGTCATGAGAAAGATATTCAATATACTTTATGGGATCATTTTAGTAATGAAGATGCTAAATATAATGGTGATGGATATAAAGTATATAATTATATCTTACCAATTTTAACTCTCCCTAAAACTGCCGCATATATTATTTCTGCTCCTGCCCAGTTTACAATTGGAGCTCAAAGAGTTTATATGGGTAATCCTGAGGATGCTACTGAATTAACTAATTTTAAGGCTAAAATGAAGGTATATACCGATAGAATTTCATCATACTATAATACTGCTTATGCTATTTTAGAAGATGCCAAATTATTTAATGATATTCATCTTTATCAAATAGATAAAAGAACTACAAAAAATGAAAATGGTGCATCCATTTATAATAGTCCTTATTCAACTAATGAACCATTCCATAAAAATTTTGATGAAGTTGTTAATCTTTGGCCCGCTAACTACGGTGTTAATGCTGGTAACTGGGGAGATAGAATTGAATGGAATGTCGCTGGCTTTATGGATTCTACTTTAAAAACTGATGGAACAATCGATGATGGTCATCCTACATGGGCAACTTGGTCTCATGAATCAGCTCACTATTTAGATAGTAGATTGTTCTTAAAAGATAATGGGAGAAGATATGATGCAGGAGGAGAAGACTACGCTGATGAGTTCTTAATGCAAAAGTTTAGTTCCTCAGGAATCGTAATGAATTTATCTATTAAATATAAAGATAATCTAGAAGTTGCAACAAATTTAACTCCTGAAAGAATTAATAGTAAAGCTAAAATTAAAGATTTTTATAGTAAAATGTTTGAAACAATTTATATAGTTGATTACATTGAAGCTCAAGCCTTCTTAAAATTAACTCCTGAAGAAAAAGCCGAAATTGGCATTCAAGTAAGTTATCCAAATGAGACTAAATATACCGCCCCTGGAAATTTATATAGAGCGCGTTTAGTAAGTGGCTTTAGTCAGTTAACAACTGAACAATGGAGCAAAATAGAATTAAAAGACATTAATGATTTAATTGAAAATAAAGTAATGATATATCCTGGTGTTTATAAATACTCATCACGTGGTGATAATTCTTATGGTGGTGAAGGAATTAATGTTGCTCATTGGTATCAGCCAAATAATCCTGCTGGAAGGCCAGACTCTTATGCTTTAAAATGGTTTTCTTATGAAATGTTAGGTTATGCTGGTTATGATAAAGGCTTTGTTGAATATGCAAGTAATATTAATCCTACATCTTATGAACAAAATAAAGAACTTGATGATTCATCTAAAGGTACAACAAAAGTTAATAATTATAAAACAGATGCTATGGCGATAAAAAGAATTACTAATTATTCAACTATGGATGAATATAAAAAAGCAAGATTTGAACAAACTAAAAATAAACTTGAATATCTTAGTTACGTTAATGTAGATGAATATGCGCAAGAATTGTATGAAGCTTTGGTACAGGATGCTAAGGAGATGAAGGAGGCAGTTCAACGACGGATAAATAATAAGGGTAGTGAAGAAGCTTGTTTAAAAGATTATTGGTGTTATACTCCTCTGTTTGGGCAAGATAGAGGATATCCAAATAGTACTGAGGTAAGAAGAAAACTTTACTTTGCCATTAAAAACGCGACTAATGATTTTACCGAAGATATTTATTCAAATACTATTAAGCAGACTGTAACCTTTGATATTAAAACCCATGAATAATAAAAAATAATATGAAATCTATAATTAATATTTAAAAATTATAATAAAATAAGGCTGATAAGAAATTAATTTTAAATCAGTCTTTTTGTTTAATAATATTTTTTTGATTTTTTATCAAATCTAATGATAAATTAAAAAAAAGGTAGTATAATGTCTTTAATAAAGCAATTGTTGGCGATAAAAAGTTTAATAATAGTTTTATTAGTAGAAAGGTGTAAATATATGTAGTTAAAAGTAGTAGTATAAAACTATTATTATGTAGTATTTTTATAACAGCATAGCTTCTTTGAAAGAAGAAATGCTTATGGAAGTGTTGTTGTATAAATATGAATATTTTATTGTAGTACAATTAACAAGAGGTGATTATCCCAATCATTTAGGGATAAGTCACCTCTTTTTTTGTTTGTTAATTTTTGGAAGTAGAGCACCCCCTTATTACTTAAAAATTTAATGATTTTTAGGTGATAGGAGGATAATTAAATGATTAATAACCCAAAAAGAAAAAAGGATAAATATAATCCTTATACATTAGATTTTGTAGATTGTAAATACATAGTTACTTTTATAGATAATAAAAAAAATAAAAATAATGTTGAAGTAAGCCAAGAAGTTTTTAATTTGTTTAATAAATTTGAATTAGATGATCTTTCGCAAATGCACAAATATGAAAGGCATATAGAACACTTAGATATTTATGATAATATTTTAAATTCAAAATATACAATAAATCAGAAAAGCTTAGAAGAAGAAGTGGAAGAAAAATTATTAAGAGATGACTTAAAGAATGCTTTTAAAAATTTGTCTAATGTACAGAAAAGAAGAATTAAAATGTATTATTTTGATGAAATGAAGTTAAAAGATATAGCTGAAATTGAGCATTGTTCTATTATGTCAGTTAAAGAAAGTATAGATTCTGGAATTGATAAATTAAGAAAAAGTTTAAAAAATTAAAATTTATACCCTTAAAAATTGATTACAAGTGGGAAATATATATGAAAGGTGTTATTAGCACTTTTCAAGAAGTTCTTTGATAACTATATATTTGTAATCATTAAATACGTTCCTGTTATTTATCAGCACATTAGTGAGTACGCTTGCGATTTATACTCGACTATAAATATTAATTTGCAATTAATAATGCGATAACAAATGACAGGCATAATGATACGTTCGTCTAGCCACAGATTCAAGCAATGGGGACGACCTGTGAGAACCACAGAGAGGTGTAATTCCTATGGAGCTATTTAGCAAATAGCCATTTAATGATTAATTATTTACTTATATAAATATTAATACTGATTGGGGTAAGTAAAATATTTTATATTTATATTTTAGCGACTTTAATAAACAATCAGTATTATATACATATTATGAAAGGAACCCAAAAATGAATAAATACAAAATATATTTTATAAAAAAATATTTTTTTGAATTAGAAGGCAAATCTGAAGAAGATATTTATGAACAAGCAATTTATGTTTGTTATAAAACTAAAATTTTAGATATGCCATTTGTAAAAAAAGAAATAAAAATTGTTATAGAAAGGGTAGTAGATAATGAAAAAAATATTTAGAGGAGCGATTTACTATGCAGACTTAAATCCTGTTATTGGAAGTGAGCAAAAAGGTTTTCGACCAGTATTGATAATACAGAATAATATCGGAAATAAATATAGTCCTACTACAATGATAGCTCCAATAACCACAAAATTATATAAAGGGGAAAAAATTCCTACTCATGTTGCTATAAAAAAATTTAATAAATTACGTCATAATTCAATAGTTTTACTTGAACAAGTTCGAACTATTGATAAGAGTAGGTTACTTGGATATGTTGATATGCTAAATGATAGTCAAATGCTAAAAATTAATAAAGCATTAGCTTTAGCACTTGATATAAAATAAAAAGGTAAGAATATGAAAATAAAAATAGAAAAAAATCAAATCTGCGATTTAAAAATTCGCAAAATAGATATATTTAAAAAAAATTGTTATCCTTTATGCGTAAAAGCCATTAATCAGTTTCTTAGGAGTTTGCTATGAAAGATATAGAAAGAAAAGTTTATAACGCTAGTGATATTCAAAAAATACTAGGAATGGGAAGAAACAGATTATATGAATTTTTAGAAAAAGTTTATAAAGATCAAAAACCTTTTAGAGTTTTAAAATTTGGTAAATTATATAAAATTCCTAAAGATTCTTTTGATAATTGGTTAAATGGCTTAAATATATAGGAGGAATTTAAATGTATAAAAAGCCATCATTAATAATTTTAAGAAATGGTGAATTAGTATGGATAATTCGTTATAAAAAGAATAATAAAATTTATCAATGTATTTTTAAGAGCTATAAAGAAGCATGTACAAAAATGAAAGAAGTGCATAAAAATGAGTAGTTTAAAAAGAGGCAAAAGTGGAGTAGCATTTTTTGAAAAATCTTCGTGGGGGCATAGATATAAAGTAATAAATGAAAATGGAAAAATAGAGTATAAAAAGAAAAAAGGCTTTAAAACAGAAGAAAGCGCTATTGAAAGTTATTATGCTTATGAAGAACAATATAAAAAACAGGCAACTGAATATTTTATAACAGTTAATAAAGATATAATATTCAAAGATTATTTAAAATATTGGTTTGAAAATATTTTTTCAGAAAGAATTGAAACAACAACAAAAATGGTGGGATCGTATATTGTTTATGACTTGATAATTCCTAACATACAATATGATATTAAAGTAAATTTAGTAACAACAGATTATCTTAATGAAATAATTAAATCTGCAGCAGGTATAAGCAATAATAGTGCTATAGCAGCACGTGGATATATTATTATGGCTATGAAAGATGCAGTAACAGGAGGATATATAAGAACTAATCCTGCATTAAATACTTACAGATATTATAGAGAAAAGCCAAAAATAAGAGTGTTTAGTATAAGACAAATGAAAAAATTTTTAAATTTTGCTAAAAGTTATGATTGGTATTTAGAAATATTGTTAGGATTATTTTGTGGTTTTAGAAAGGGCGAAATTTTAGGATTAAAATTTTCTGATATTAATCTTGATGATAAAATAATTTCTATTACTAGACAATTATCACCAGAATATGAAATGGAAAAAGGAACAAATAAAGTAAAATTACGTAGATTAGTAGAAAAAGAACCTAAAACGCCTAATAGTGTAAGAAATATTAAAGCACCTGATATAGTTATTGAAGAATTGATTAAACGAAAAAATCAAATAGAAAAAGATAAACTTATAGAAAAAGAAAAATATTATGATAATGATTATATCAGCTGTCGCCACAATGGAAAACCCCATGATATGAGTGCATTATATCAACACATAAAAAAAATTTGCAAAGCATTAAATTTACCGCCAATAACAGTTCATGGCTTAAGGCACATGAGTGCTACAATATTATTAGAACAGGGAGTATCTTTAGCACGTATTTCTGCTTTTTTAGGGCATAAATCCATTCATACAACATTTAATTATTATTGTGAAGTTATGGATGAAAAAAATAATATATTAAATTTTATGAACGAAATTTATGCAGTAGGTGAATCATGAGTTTAACCTTAAATGACATTAAAAAAAATTATAAAGATTATATAGTATATGGAGTAACAACAATAAAGAAAAAATATGGTTTTAGGATTAAATTAATATTTGACGATGATACAAAAAAAATTATTCAAAAAAGCGGATATGAAAAAAAATCTATTGCAAATAAATACAGAGATGAAACAATTGCTAATCTAAAAAATCATACTTTTGTAATTTATGAAAAAATAAGTTTTGTAGATTACATAAAAATGTGGTTTGATGAAATTATGACTCCAATCCTAAAATATAATAGCTATATGTCATATAGAAATATTATTTTTAATTATGCAATACCCTTTTTTGATAATCTGTATCTAACTCAGATAAATATAGGCCATATTAAAAAATTTTATAATTTTGTTTTAAAAAAATCTTTATCAGTGTGCAAACTAGCAAAAACAGTTATGAACACAGCGTTTGATTTTGCAAAATTAAAAAATTTGATTTCTATAAATCCAACAAGTAATATCGATTTGTCAAAAAAAATAATAAAAGAAGAATATGGCATTATAAAAATAGATCCTAATAAAACCCTTAGTTTAGAACAAACCAAAACCCTAATAAACGCAAGTAAAAATACTCCAATATATTTGCAAATACTGTTTGCACTATTAATGGGATTAAGAAAGCAAGAGATAAACGGATTAAAATATAGCGATATAGATTATGTAAATAGAAAGCTATATATCCAAAGACAACTAGGAGTTGATCCAAAAAAGAAAAAAGAAGAGTGTGAAAAAAAGACATATACAAAACAAGAAATAGAATTAAAAACACTTAACAGTAAAAGAGAGTTAGATATTCCTGATATGCTTTTTGAAGCAATTCTTGAGGAAAGGGCAAAATATGAAGCCAATAGGAGAAGAAGAATAAATGATAAACATACTCCTTTTACCGATTTAGATTATATTTGTTGCTCTACTTATGGACGCCCTAGAAGTAAAGGCTTTCATTGGAAGTATTATAATAAACTTATAGAAGAAAATAACTTACCAAAAATAAGATTCCACGATTTAAGACACACATATACTACTTTATTATTAAATAATAATTATAATTTAAAAGCAATATCAGAAATATTAGGTCATGCTTCAACCATAGTGACAGTTTCAAACTATTATGACAAAAACAAAATAGTAATTGATTGCAGTGAAGAAATGAATCAATACGTAGATAAAGTAAAACCAAAAGAAAATGAAATAAATAATGATATTACATTAGAAATAAACACTAATTTAATTGCTAAAAAATTTGCTTTATAAAAAAATTTTTATCATTAATACTAATAACGAGAACTAAAAGAAAGTTCTTGTTTTATATTAGTTAAAGTGTTAAAATATTTTAAGTAAATACACATAAAATTATTTCTAATTATTTTGATTTATTTAATACTTTTGTGACCTTATTGCGTATTTTATTTGCAATTAGCCAATTTTGGGCTAAAATTTAAGCAAAAAAAATCATTCGAAAATACGAATTTTAATCATAAAATACGAATTTATAGGTTGATAGTGGTCATAGTGAGGAGGTTATTATGTTCGAATTAGTATCAAAATATAAACCAAGTGGCGACCAACCAGAAGCTATAAAAGAATTAGTTGAGGGAATTAAAGAAGGCAAAAAAGAGCAGGTTTTACTGGGCGCAACTGGTACGGGTAAAACCTTTACGATTGCCAATGTCATAAAAGAAGTTAATAAACCAACTTTAGTTTTAGCTCATAATAAGACTCTCGCCGGACAATTGTACAGTGAGTTTAAAGAATTGTTTCCAAACAATCATGTTGAGTATTTTGTTTCTTATTATGACTATTATCAACCAGAAGCTTATGTTCCTTCAAGTGATACTTATATTGAAAAAGATGCTTCAATTAATGATGAAATAGACGAATTAAGACATGGAGCTACAAGTAGTCTTATTAATTATAATGATGTTATTGTTGTTTCAAGTGTTTCATGTATTTATGGTATAGGCGAAAAAGAAGAATATGAAAAGTCTATGCTAATTTTAACAGTTGACCAAAAAATTAAGAGAAATGATATAATAAATCGTTTAGTAGATATGACTTATGAGAGAAATGATTTAGATTTCCATCGAGGGACTTTTAGAAGTCGTGGTGATACAATTGATATTATTCCGGCGAATGAACATGAACATGGAATTAAAATAGAATTATTTGGTGATATGATTGACCGTATTTGTACTTTTGACCCTTTAACAGGTGTTATTATCGCAGATAAAAAAACAGTAACTATCTCCCCTGCGTCTCACTTTGTAACAAGTAAAGAAAAACTAATTGAGGCTTGCAAACGAATTGAAGAAGAATTACAGGTGCGTTTAGAAGAATTAAAACAAGCAGGTAAATTATTAGAGGAACAGCGTTTGCGAGAAAGAACAAACTATGATTTAGAAATGTTAAAAGAGACAGGTTTTTGTAATGGAGTTGAAAATTATTCACGGCATTTAGCTTTAAGAGGACCTGGAGAAACACCTACATGTTTAATTGATTTTTTTCCGAAAGATTTTTTATTAGTTGTTGATGAATCTCATGTAACATTACCCCAAGTAAGAGGTATGTATAATGGAGATAGAATGCGTAAAATGACTTTAGTTGACTATGGCTTTCGTCTTCCGAGTGCACTCGACAATAGGCCATTAAACTTTGAAGAATTTGAAAAAAAGATAAACCAAGCTATATATGTTTCTGCAACACCAGGGGACTATGAACTATCTCATACAAATAATAAATATATAGAACAAATAATTAGACCAACTGGACTATTGGACCCTACTATTGAAGTAAAACCTACAATCGGACAAATTGATGATATAATTGAAGAAATTAAAAAACGCATAGAACTTAATGAGCGTGTCTTAATAACTACTTTAACTATAAGGATGTCTGAAGAATTAACTAATTATTTAAAAGAAATGGGTATTAAAGTTGCTTATTTACATAGTGAAATTAAAACTTTAGAGCGGTTAAAAATAATTAGAGAGCTTCGTTTAGGTACTTATGATTGTATCGTGGGAATAAATCTTTTAAGAGAAGGATTAGATATTCCAGAAGTTAGTTTAATATGTATTTTAGATGCTGATAAACAAGGTTTTTTAAGAAGTGAACGTAGTTTAATTCAAACTATAGGGCGTTGTGCAAGAAATGCGAAAGGGCATGTTATTATGTATGCAGATAATTGTAGTGAAGCTATGGAAAAAGCTATTACAGAAACTAAAAGACGTCGAGAAATTCAAGAAAAATACAATAAAGAACATAATATTACACCTAAAACTATTAATAAAGAAATAAAAGAAATAGTATCTAATGAAATAGAAAATAAAACTAATAAACAAAAATTAAATAAAAAAGAATTAACTAATATTTTAGAAACATTAGAAAAAGAAATGGCGGAAGCAGCAGAAAAATTAGATTTTGAACGTGCTATGGAATTAAGAGATATTATCTTTGAAATGAAAAAGAAAGAAAGTTAGTTTTTAATTAACTAGCTATAAAGCATTAAAGAGTATAAATAATTCTTTAATAAACTAGGATACTTAATTTTATATTCTAATAGAGGAAAAATAAT
>CANQTE010000011.1 GCA_947626695.1 uncultured Bacilli bacterium
AGAAGATGGGCTACTAGTGTTTTAAAGACTTTTACGATTCAAGGTTATGTATTAGATAAAGAAAGAATGAAAAACGGTTCTTTTATTGATAAAGATTATTTTGAAAAGTTACTTGAAGAAATTAGAGAAATAAGGTTATCGGAAAGAAGATTTTATCAAAAAGTAACAGATATATATGCTACAAGTATAGATTATGACTCTAAATCTCCTATTTCTATAGATTTCTTTAAAAAAGTTCAAAATAAAATGCATTATGCTGTTTCAAAACAAACTGCTGCCGAAATTATATATGATAGAGCAGATTCTTTAAAAGACCATATGGGCTTAACATCATGGAAAAATTTTCCCAATGGCAAAATAATGGAATCTGATGTTATAGTTGCAAAGAATTATTTATCTAAAAGTGAATTACAAGATTTGGAAAGTATTGTGAGTGCATTTTTAGATTTAGCGGAAACAAGAGCAAGAAGACATATACCAATGACAATGGAAGATTGGGCAGCAAGAATAGATAAATTTTTGCTAGCTGATGATAGAGATATATTGAGAGATGCTGGAAAAATATCACATGAAATAGCTTGTGATAAGGCATTAACAGAATTTGAAAAATATAGAATAAAACAAGATAAATTATATAAATCAGATTTTGATTTGTTAATAGAAGAAAGTAAAAGTAAAGGTGATATAAATGTATAATGAAAAAACAAATATAAGTTATTATCCAGGGCATATGGAAAAAACTAAAAGATTAATGATGAAAGAATACAATAATATAGATTTAGTTTATGAAATAGTAGATTCTAGAATGCCTAAAAGTTCTAAAATTAGTAATATTTATGATATTATTAGAGATAAACCAAAGATTTTAATTATGTCTAAAAAAGACCTTGCCGACCCAATATTAGTAGATAAATGGCGTATTTATTATGAACACTTAGGGACAAAAGTAATTCCTGTTAATATAAATGATGATAATGATATTAGATTAATTATTAATATGACACACTCTTTAATGGAAGAAATACAATTAAAAAGAGAAAATAAAGGTATGAATAAAAAGGTAGTACATGTTTTAGTAATTGGTATTCCTAATGTTGGTAAATCTACTTTAATAAATCGTTTAGTAGGAAGAAAAGTTGCAAATACAGGAAATAAACCCGGTATAACTAAAAATCTTTCTTGGCTTAAAACTAATCATGATATTCTTCTTTTAGATACACCAGGAATATTATGGCCTAAATTAGAGAATAAAGAAGTTGCTCTTAATTTAGCTTCCTTTAGTGCAATTAAATCAGAAGTACTTGATGTAAATGAAGTTGGAGTACATATATTAAATAAACTTAATCGTTATTATCCTAGTAAATTACAAGAAAGATATGGAATTACACCAACTAATATGGACATTGATATTGAAAATGTTTATAATACTATTGGCAAGAATATTGGGGCTATAAAATCTGGCGAGGTAGATTATGAAAGAGTAAGTAATAGAATTATTAATGATATTAAAGATGAATATATAAAAGGAATTGTGTTTGATAATGAAATATGATTTATTAAAATATGAAAAAGAATTATACAAAAATAATATTACTTTAATTGCCGGTGTTGATGAAGCAGGAAGAGGACCTTTAGTGGGGCCAGTTGTTGCCGCGGCGGTTATACTTCCCAAAAATTATAAATTAGAGGGGCTTAATGATTCTAAACAATTATCTGAAAAGAAGCGAAATTTATATTATAAAATTCTTAAAAAAGAAGCAATAAGTATTGGGGTTGGAATAGTTAGTGCTAAAGAAATAGATGAAATTAATATTTTAGAGGCTAGTCGTAAAGCTATGTATATTGCTATTAATAAGCTAGATATTAAACCAGAGTATATTTTAAGTGATGCGATGAGTTTAAATGATATTGATATTCCATCTAAGCCAATTATTCATGGTGATGCACTATCTTTATCTATTGCCGCGGCAAGTGTAATTGCTAAAGTTACAAGAGATAGTATTATGTATGAGTTAGATAAAAAATATCCCTTTTATAATTTTAAAAAAAATAAAGGTTATCCAACTAAAGAACATTTAAACTTAATTAAAAAATATGGTGTTAATCATGAATATCGTTTTTCTTATAAACCTGTAAAAAATATATTAAAGGAAGTGCAAAATGAGAAAGAAATTACTAAAACTATGGCAAAATAAATTTATTAAAAACTATCTTATCTTAATAGTACTTTTAAGCTTTTTAGAATTAACATTTAGAATAATATCAAACTTAAAATTATTTTCTATTGAAGAGGTTAGAATATTTTTAGGACTTAATATTATTTCTTTATTATTTAGTTTTATTACATCTTTTATTCCTAAAATAGGAGCTAAAATATTTAATTTAATATTTATTTTATTTATTAGTATTTATGGTATAGCCGAGCTTGGATTTAAAAATTTTATTGGGACATTTATATCTATTCAAACTAGTAGTCAAGCTGGGGCTGTTATCTCTTATTTTTGGGATTATATTAGAAGTTTTGAGATATGTTTTTATTTAATGTTAGTTCCTTTTATTTTATTAGTTATATATTATATATATTTTGATAAAAAAATAACTTTTGATTTACCTAAAAAGAAAAAGAATATTAAAAATGTTTTTTATAATATATCTAAAGTTTTATTAATTATTATTTTATGTATTTGTTATTATGCAACATTAAAACTTGATTTTATGCAAAATAAAACACAGGCACTAACAAGTTATAATTTATTTAAAAAGCCAACTAATCCTAGTTTAGTAGTAAATGACTTTGGATATATAGGTTTTGGTATATTAGATGTTAAAGAGCACTTTTTTCCAGGAGAAGAAGTAGATGTAAATGTGGGATATAATCCAAACCTTATACCTAATAGTAATATTATCTTACCAAATGAAGAAAAAGATAAAAAAGAACAAGTAACTATTAATAATGAAATTTGGAAAAATATTATAAATGAAGAAAATAATACTAATTATAATACTTTAAATAAATACTTTATTAGTAATAAATCTACTTTTACTAATTCTTATACGGGAAGTTTTGAAAATAAAAATTTAATACTTATTATGATAGAATCTGGTAGTAATATTATGTTTAGTAATAAAGAGTTATATCCTAATTTAAATAAATTATATAATGAGGGTTGGTCGTGGAAAAATTATTATTCACCACGTAGTACTTGTAGTACAGGTAATAATGAAATGTCTGGTATGACAGGGTTATATACTATATATAATAATTGTACTTCTAATGTTTATCGTAAAAATACTTATTTTGAAAGCATATTTAATTTATTTAATGATAAAGGTTATTATACAAATAGTTTTCATGACCATATAGACCAGTATTATTATCGAACTCAAATTCATAAAAATATGGGTAGTCAAAAATTTTATAAAGTTACAGATATGAATCTTAAGTATGGTCCTAACTATGGAGATTGGGCAAGTGATGAAGAGATGATGGAATTTTATTTAAAAGAATTAGATAAAAATGATACTGATAAACCATTTATGTCTTGGATAACAACTGTTACGACACATATGCCTTATTCTAGTCCTAGTACTTATAATGATAAATATATAGATATGATGCCAGAGGAATATTCTAAAGATGTTCGACGTTATATGTCTAAATTAAAAGTTGTTGATAATGCGATAGGAGTATTAGTGGACGGCTTAAAAAAACGCGATTTATTAAATGATACTGTAATTGTAATTTATTGTGACCATTATCCATATGGTATAGCAAATAAAAATTTAACTCCTGCCTTAGGTTATGAAGTAAATATTGATAATAATGTTGATGCAGTACCATTTATTATCTATAATCCAAGTCTTAAACATAAAGTTTATAATGAATATACTAGTTATATTAATATTACTCCGACTATTGCTAATTTATTTAATTTAAATTATGACTCTAGACTTTATTTAGGAAGTGATATATTAAGTGATGAATATGAAGAAATGGTAATATTTTCTGATGGGTCTTGGAAAAATAAGTATGGTTTTTATGATGCGACCTCAAATGAGATAAATTACTATACAAAAAAAGTGTATAGTGATGAAGAAATACTTGCAATTAATGAGGAAATAAGTATAAAATTAAATATGAGTAGTTTAGCAATTAAATCTAACTACTTTAGCTATTTAAAAGAAAAATTAGATAGCTATTCTGCTTCCACTTAATAGAAAGGAAATATTTTAATGAAAAATGTTGTTATAGTAGAATCACCTGCCAAAAGTAAAACAATTGAAAAATATTTAGGGAATGACTATACAGTTGTATCTAGTAAAGGACATATAAGAGATTTAGCAACTACTGGTAAATATGGGTTAGGAATAGATATAGATAATGATTTTAAACCTAATTATGTTGCTATAAAAGGGAAGGGAAAAGAGATAAAAGCTTTAAAAAAACTTGCCAAAGAAAGTGATAAGGTAATACTTGCAACCGACCCAGACCGGGAAGGAGAAGCTATATCTTGGCATTTATTTGATGAATTAGGACTTAAAGATGATAATTATGAAAGAGTAGTATTTAATGAAATAACTAAAGATGTAGTAATAAATTCTATTAATAATCCTAGGAAAATAGATATGGATTTAGTTAAATCTCAAGAAACAAGAAGAATATTAGATAGAATAATAGGATTTAGATTAAGTAAATTAATGCAAAGAAAAACGGGAGGTAAAAGTGCTGGTCGTGTGCAAAGTGTTGCAGTTAAATTAATAGTTGATAGAGAAAGAGAAATTGAGAGTTTTATTCCGGAAGAATTTTGGACTATTGAAGCTGATTTTAAAGATTTTAAAGCAGAATTAGAAAAATATCATAATAAAAAGATTACAATTCATAATGAGACTGAAGCAAACGAAATATTAAGTAAATTAACAAAAGAATTTAAAATTATAAATATTGAAGAAAAAGAAAAATTAAAAAAGCCTAAAGACCCATTTAGAACATCAACTTTACAACAGATGGCGGCCAATCGTTTAAACTTTTCTTCAAGTAAAACTATGCAAATAGCTCAAAAATTATATGAAGGTATGAATATTGGAACTGAAACAGTAGGTTTAATTACTTATATGCGTACAGATTCTACAAGAATTAGTGATGTATTCGTAAATGATACTAAAACATATATTAAAGAGACTTATGGAGAAGAATATATTGGAGGCGTAAAAACTTCTAAAGAGCCTTTACTTGCCCAAGACGCTCATGAAGCAATTAGACCAACAAGTATTTTAAGAACACCAGAATCTATTAAAGAATATTTAAGTAATGATGAATATAAATTATATAGATTAATTTATATTAGGTCTCTTGCTTATTTAATGAGTAATGCTAAAACTTTAACTACTTCTGTAGATTTAGATAATAATGATTACTTATTTAAAGCAACAGGAAGTGTCTTAAAGTTTGATGGTTATTTAAAAGTATATGCAGAATATGAAGATATGGAAGAAAATATTTTACCTAAACTTATAAGTGGTAATATTATAAATGCGCATGAAATAAATAAATATCAGCATTTTACTAAACCTGCCCCGAGATATACAGAATCTACTTTAATTAAAGAAATGGAAGCTTTAGGTATAGGAAGGCCTAGTACATATGCTACTATTATGAAAACTATTAAAGACCGTGGGTATGTTACAGTTGAAGATAAAAAGTTTATTCCGACTGATATAGGTATAGAATCTACAGATAAATTACAAGAATTTTTTAGTGATATAGTTAATGTTGAATATACTGCTAATATGGAAACAGAACTTGATGAAATCGCGGATAAAAAGCTTGATAATATTGAAGTATTAAGAGACTTTTATGATAAGTTTGCTCCTTTAGTAGATAAAGCATTTAAAGAGATGGCTAAAAAAGAACCTGAAAAAACAGGGGAGATATGTCCTGAATGTGGCAGTGAATTAGTTGTTAGAAATGGTAAATTTGGAGAATTTATTGCTTGTAGTAATTACCCAACATGTAAATATATTAAAAAAGAAGTAAAAGAAATACCTAAAATAGCCGTTTGTCCTAAATGTAATCATGATATTATTGCAAGAAAGACTAAAAAAGGTAAAGTATTTTATGGGTGTAGTAATTTTCCTAAATGTACTTATGCAACTTGGTATGAACCAACGGGAGAAAATTGTCCTAATTGTCATAATTTGCTTGTTAAAAAAGAAAAAAATATTGTTTGTGAAGAGTGTGGCTTTACTAAAGAGTAAACACTCTTTTTAAAAAGTATTGACTTTTAAACTAAATTATATTATAGTGTTATCACATTTAGAAATGTAAAACAACATGAAAATGCTCTCGCTCTTGGGTGGTCGCGAGTAATAAATTATCCCAAACGAAAATAAGTAAGAAAACTTTTATATGTTTATAGGTTTTCTTTTTATATTGTAAAATTTTGTAAATAAAAAGATAATTAATTTTCTTTTTTGTAATTATCTAAATATTTTAATAGTATAGTAACAATTAAATTATTCAGGCTTCTGTTCTCATTTAAAGCAATCATGTCTAAGTCTTTTTTAACTTCTTCGCTGGTTCTTACCGTAATAATCACACTATTCATAATTAACACCCCTTTATATTAATATTATAATATCTTTTTTGAATTTTTGATAGATGCAATAGTATTATTCTTGCTTTCAATTGTATGCTTTAATTAATGTTTAGCTTATTGTATAATTTTATTATATATTAGAAAGGAAAATTGTATAATGAAATTAGAAAAATTAAGTAAGGGAAGATTTATTAAAACTAGTATTATAGTATTAGTATTTATAAGTATATTTGGAGTTATATTTATAAATAGAAGTAAAGCTAAATATAGAGTAACTCAAAGTATACAAGTAGTGAGTGGGGAGGTTAATTATACTAACCCAGATTTAAATGTGTTAGCACTTTATCAACAAATAAATAAAGGTGATACTAGTGATGGTAATTATGAAAGCATTACAACTGTTCCTACTGGTGATTATAAAGTTAATACAGATAAAAGTTATTGTACTAAACCTAGTACTAATACTAATAAAATTTTTGAGAATATGATTTATAATAATGGTAAAGTAAGTATTGATATTACAGAAAAAGGAACAAAGTGCTATGTTTATTTAGACAGAGTTCCAACTTTAATTGATAAATTAAAAGAAAAAGTAAATAGTACAAATGAAGGTTGTCCTGCATATGAAGATGCTCCATCAGTAACTACTATAGAAGATACTAAAAGTTTATTATGCAAAGGAATAGATGACTTTGGAGATACATACTATTATCGAGGAAAAGTAGAAAATAATTGGGTTAAGATTGGTAATTTCTATTGGCGAATAATAAGATTTAATGGAAATGAAAGTATAAGATTAATATATTCTGGTGCTCAAATAAGTACATCTGGATATACTGATACAAATCATAGTAGTGCACAATATGCAAAATATGATAATAGTACTCTAAAAGGCATATTAGATAATTGGTATAATGCCAATTTAAAGAATACTTATGGAAGTATAATGGATGGAAATATTGGTTTTTGTAATGATGCAGACATGACAGATTCAACGTATTTCAAGCCATATACCAGATTATATACCAATAAGAAACCAACATTTAAATGTAACACTAAAGCAGATAATTTATTTACAACAAGTGGAGGAACAGAAGGGAATCAAAAATTAACTAATCCAATAGGTTTAATTACGGTAGATGAAGCAAGTTTCGCAGGAGGAATTGTTAATAAATCTAATTCTGGTTATTACTTATATACTGGTAGGCCATATTGGACAATGTCTCCGTTTATGATTTCCACTGCTAATATGCATATATTCCGTGTAGATGCGAATGGCAAACTCATCAACACCTACGATATAGACGACAAGAATGGTGTTCTTCCAGTTATAAACCTAAGAGCAGATACTCAATTTACAGAAAATGGAGACGGCACAAGAGGAAATCCATACGAGGTTATAATATAACTTGCTTAAATAGCTCTAATATTATATTTAAGCATTATATGATGGGATTACTCTCCCGTCATTTTTATTCTTTAATTTATAAATAAAGTAATTATAAGTGTTTTATTTCTTAGGAAAACATGATATACTGTATTTTGAAAGGACATAATTATGAATATTTTAGCAGAAGAACAAAGAAAAATTTTAGATAAAAATTTAACCAAAAAAGAATTACAAATTAAAACAAAAGAGTTTTTATCTTTGTATTATAAATTAAGAACAGAAGAAGAAAATAAATGGTATAGTAAATTAACTTTAGGACAAAGAAAGAAAATTCATAAATTAATATTAGCTATATATAAACTAAAAAATAGATTAGGTGGCTTTAGTTATGAAATGATTAAAGATGAGAGAGAAAAAACTGATAGACCTATAATATACGCGGTAACTCATGTAGGTAAGTTTGATATTGAAGTAGTAAGTGAGGCAATAAAAGACCATTATTATTTATTATCAGGAGATTTTGAACATATACAAGGAATAATTGATGCTCCATTTTTAGCTTTAAACGGTGTTTTTTACTTTAATGAAGGTGTTAAGGAAGATAGAAAATTAGTAAGTGAAAAAATGATTGAACATTTAAAAAATGGTGGTAATATTATGTATTTTATTGAAGGTACATGGAATATAACTCCTAATTTGCCTATGCTTCCAAGTTATTGGGGAATAGTAGATATAGCAAAAAAAGGTAATGCAATAATAGTTCCGGTTGGAGCTGAACAATATGGAAAACTTTTTAAAGTTAATATTGGTAAAAATTTTGATATGAAAATATATGAAGATAAAAGTTTAGCCATTTCTGATTTAAGAGATTGCTTAGCTACTTTAAAATATGAAATTTGGGAAACTGAACATACAACTAGAAGTCAAATAGAAGAAGATGAGTGGCAAAGATATGTTGCTGAAAGATTTAGTGAGTGGCCATATTTTAATGAAGAATATATAAGAAGTCTAATATTTAAACCTAAAAATATAGTAACAATGGAAGATGTTTATGAAGATATTAGCAAATTACCTCTTAGTTTAGATGAGGTATCTTGCGAAGAGGAAATGGAGTTATTAGATGAGATGACACCCAGGGAATATGCTGCTAGATTATTAACAATTAAGTATGCTAGAAATAGAGTAAGAACAAAATAAATGCTATCAGTTCTTTTCTTTTTGCCAACTTTATTGTATAATTATTTTAAGAATAAAAGAGGTGATTAAAGTGTCTAATGGAAATGGTTACTTAACAAGTGTAGCACTTATAATTAGTTTATTAATTGCCTTTATGTTTTCATTAAAAAATAAAGTATCAAATACAGAAGCAAAAATATTTAAAAAAATGCTTATTATTAATATTTTAGAAGCTTTAACTACAACACTAATCGTTATAATTGCAACCACGATTAATTCTACTTTTATATTAAAAATATTAAATAGAATTGATGTTATATTAATTATTATGTGGTGTAGTTCAATGTTTTATTATATTTATTCCATAACTAGCAGGAAAATTAATGATTATATCAAAAATGCAATAAAATTATTTAATATATCTTTAATTATTTTATCTTTAATACTAAATGTTGAAATAATAGTAGAAGATGGAATTTTAAATTCGACTGGTACACTAACTTATTTAGGGCTATTTGGAGCAATAGTATATATAATATTAATGATTTTAACTTTAATATTTTTAAAAGATAAAAAAGAAAATATTGAAAAAGATAAATATATTCCACTTTATTTTTTAATAGGTATGCTTATATTAGTCGCGGTATTAAGAATAATAATACCAGAAATTAATTTTATATCAATTATTATAAGTTTAGTAGATTTAATAATGATATTTACAGTTGAAAATCCAGATGTAAAATTAGTTAATAAATTAAATTTATCATTAAATGAAATTAAAAAGTTAAATAAAGGACAAACAGAACTTTTAACAAGACTAGGACATGAGATTAGAACACCATTAAATGCAATTGTTGGATTTAGCCAATTAATAGAAAATTCAGATAGTTTAGAAGAAGCTAAAGAAAATTCTAAATATGTAATTGATTCTTCTAATATATTACTTAAAATGGTAGATAATATTATTGATATTTCAAGACTAAATAATGAAGGAATAGAAATTAATAATAAAGATTATGAGCTTGAAAAATTAGTACATGATGTAATTGATTCTTTTAAATATGATTTAGATGATAAAGATATAGATATAAAGGTAAATATTAAAAGTGTTCCTAAAATTTTAATAGGGGATTCCATAAAAATTAAAAGAATTTTATTTAATATTATAGATAATGCCATTAAATATACAGAAAAAGGTAAAATAACTGTTGATATAATAGGTAAAATAGAAAAATATAAATGTAATTTAACAATTACTATTGAAGATACTGGAAAAGGAATAAGCAGTGATTTACAAAAGAAATTATTTACTAATTTTACAAGAGCAGAAGAAGATATAAATAGTAGTGTTTCTGGTATAGGATTAGGATTATCTTTAACTAAAAATTTATTAGATTTATTAAATGGTAGTATAAAAATAGAAAGTGAAAAAGGAAAAGGAACAAGAGTGATAATTAAGTTAAAACAAAAGGTAGGTTAAAAAATGAAAGCATTAATTGTTGATGATAGTAAAATAAATTTAATGGTAGCACAAAAAATATTAGAAAAAATAGGCTTTAATGTTGATACTGTATTAAGTGGAGAAGATTGCTTAGAAAAAGTTAAAAACAATAATTATGATATTATTTTCATGGATATAATGATGCCTAATATGGACGGAATAGAAACATATAAACATTTAAAAGAAATTAATAATTTTAATACTCCAGTTGTTGCTTTAACCGCGGATATAAATAACACAAGAAATGATTATATAAATAAATATAATTTTAATGAGTATTTAGCTAAACCTTTAAAGATAGATGAATTACAAAAGGCATTATCTAATTTAGGACTTAAATAAATATTTTACTTGCAATAATTAAAAATTCTGATACAATTAGATTATATTAAATGGAGGCTTTCATGAATAATAAACAAGAAAAATTAAAAAGAATAATAGATATATGCTCTAAAATAATATATATAACGGATGATAAAAAAGAAGCTTTACTAATAAAATATTCTAAAATGTCTGATAATGAAATAATAAAAGATTTAGCAAAAAATGTATATTATATAATTGGCAAAAACTCTCCATATTATGATTATTTATTAACTATAATTAGAGATTATAATTCTTCTATATGTCCAAATATTGAAGAAATGAAAGTAATATTAGATAAAATGTTTTCTAATCAAATTGATGGTAATATGTCATTAGAAGATAATCATAAACTTATTATATCAGTATTAACAGAATTTTGTTCATTATTTAATCAATATGGAATTGATTATTATATAGTCGGGGCGTTACCATGTTTTTTAAAAGTTAATTTACCTTTATTTAGATATCATGACGATATAGATATAATGGTAAATGAAGAAGATATACCTAAAATAAGAGAAATTATGGAACTTATGGGTTATAAATTTTTTGATGATAGATATCCTAGTAAAGAAAGATTTATAGAAATAGAAAAAGAAAAGCCACCTCATATTATTTTAGCTCAAAATCCTTATAATGAGTTTCATTTAGGTTTCTTTTGTTTTAGAAGAGAGCAAGATAATTCTATAACAATGAGAGAATATTCTCATAGACTAGAAAATGGAGAAGTTGTTGTTGATGTTTTAGAAAGATTATCTACACCAATTGGTACTTCTTTAAGATATGACGATAAACCTATAATATATAATGGAGTTAAGTTTAAAACTAGTTCTATTGAAAGTGTTTATAGTTTAAAAAGATATACTAAAAGGCCCAAAGATATAACAGATATAAAAAAATTAGAGCCATATATAGATAAAAGAAAATTAGAATTATTAGATAAATATCCAAATAAAAATATAATTATAGAAAATGTTAATTTAAATAATATTCATATTAATAAAAAATAATAGAGATTAAAATGGTATTAAAATATAATAATTTATGTTATAATGATTAAAGAATAGGATAGAAGTGTTATGAATAATAGAAAAATTAGATTTCCTTTAAATATTATTTTATTTCCATTTATATTTATATATAGTTTTATAAAATACTTTTTTATAGGAGTTAAGTTTGTTTTATTTGATAGTTGGTATAATCGTATTAATTATAGAATAGAAGAAAAAAAGTTTAAAGCAAGAGATTTAAAGGGAAATGAATTAAAAGCTACTCCAGCTCAAATAGCAAGACAAAAAGAAGAAATACCAGAAGTATTAACTTTAAATGAAAGACAAAAAATGGCATATGAAAAAAGAGTATTACTTAGAGAAATGCAAAAAGAAATAAATGTTCGGAAAATAAATAAAGAATACTATGAATATTATGGGTTAGACCAAAATGGAAGAAAAGTAAAAGGAATACAAAGTGCCACGAATAAAATTACTTTACACAATTTTTTAGCTAGTGAAGGAATAGATGTTTATCAAATAAAAAAAGCTAAATGGGCGAACTTTTTAAAAAGAATAGGACTTGATAATGAACAAGAATTAAGCATTAAAGATATTATATTTTGGTTAACTCAAGTATCTACTTATTTAAAAGCGGGCATAACATTAAATGATACAATTAAATTAATGACGAAACAAGCAATTAAAGACCCTAAGAAAAGTAAATTATATCGGGCTATATCTTATGAACTAACCTTAGGAGAAAGTTTTAGTACTGCCCTTGAAAATCAAGGAAAAGTATTTCCACCTTTATTAATTAATATGATAAAATCAGCAGAAGCAACAGGAGATTTAATTAAAACACTAGATGATATGGCAAGTTATTATACTGAAATAGATAAAACTCATAAAGAGATGGTTAGTGCTATTATATATCCGACAATTTTACTTGTGTTTGCGGTTGCTGTTTTAACTTTTATAATGGTATATGTTATTCCAGAATTTATTAAAGTATATAATCAAGCTGGAATTACTGTAAGTGGTTTTACCTTAAGTATTATTAATTTAAGTAAATTTATAACTAGTAATATAAGTATTATTATAACTATTTTACTCGCAGTAATAATATTAATGTTATTATTATATCGCAATAATAAAAGTTTTAGAAAGATGGTTCAAAACTTTGGTATGCATATTCCTTTTTTTGGAAAAATAATTATATATCATGAGCTTACTTTATTTACAAAAACATTTGCTAGTTTATTAAAAAATAGTGTTTATATAACTAGTAGTATGGAAATTCTTACTAATATAACTAATAATGAAGTATATAAAGATATAATGCTTGAAACTATTAGTAATATTGCCAGTGGGGAAAAGATTTCAGCGTCTTTTTATAATAAATGGTGTATTCCTGATGTTGCTTATTATATGATAGTTACAGGAGAATCTACTGGAGAATTATCTTTAATGATGGATAAAGTTGCAGCTTATTATGGTGATTTACATAAAAGTAAAGTTACAAATTTAAAAGCTTTCTTAGAACCTGTTATGATTGTTATATTAGCTATTATAGTTGGGGTTATTATTTTAGCAGTTGTTATTCCGATGTTTAGTTTATATGCACAAATTAAGTAGGGAGGAATACTTATGATTATTATTTTATTTATTATTGGTTTTTGTTTAGGTTTAGTTTATGCTTTAATTGGCGAGAGATTACCTCTTTTAATTCCAGAAATTGCTTTAAAAAATGAAAATTCTTGGATATTAAATCTTTTTATAGCGTCAATACATGCGTTAATTTTATTAATAAGTTTTTATGTTTATGGAATAAGTTATGAATTTTTTTCGAGTTTAATAGTACTTGGATTGTTAATAATTATATTTATTACTGATTTTAAATATATGATTATATTAGATAGTCCTTTAATTGTTGCGAGTATTTTAATACTTATTTTAAAAGCTTATTATTTTGGTTTTAAAGATATGGGGCTTTCAATATTAAGTGGACTTGCTTTATTTCTTTTTATGTTAGTTGTAAGTATTATAGGAAGGAAAATATTTAAAAGAGAAGCTTTAGGGGGAGGAGATATTAAATTTAGTTTTGTTATAGGACTTATATTGGGTTTAAGACTAGGTTTATCGGCTATAATTCTTTCTAGTTTACTTGCGATACCATATGCTTTAGCGTCATTAATGCTTTCTAAAACAAGAGAAGTACCTTATGGACCTTTTCTAGCAGGAAGTATGGGAGTAGTATTCTTGTTTAGTGAAAAATTTTTAAATTTGATATATTATTTATTTTAAGTTAGAATATTAAATAGATAAAAAATGATTTACATTTATAAAAAAATATAATATACTTAATTTAAGCAAGACATAAATAATGCTTGCCAAAAAATTATATTTGTATAGCACCACTTTCTAAAGGCCTTGTGGTGTTTTAATTTTAAAAATTGTCTAAAGATTATCTCGCATTTTTTTAATAAAAAATTTGACTTTTAAGGAAATTTATAGTATATTATTATTGTCCTTTAAAAGGAAAATGTTTCTCGCTTACGGATGGTGCGAGTAATAAATGATTCCGATAGACAATGTTTCTCGCTTACGAGTGGTGCGAGTAATAAATGAGCTCGAAGGAAAATATAGGAGAAAGCTTTATCATAGATAGAGTTTTCTTTTTACTAAATTTGGGAGGGTTTTGTATATGAAAGTTCAAACTGGTTATTTATACCATATTAAAGATAATTTTTTTGATATTGTTGATGATGAAAGTCTCATGGCAAATCATGAACGTGGGAAAAAACGTCCGACATATTTTACAATTAAAGATAATGATATACTATGGTTTATTCCACTAAGTTCTAAAGTAGAAAAATATCAAAAAATAATTAATAAAAAAATTGAAAAATATGGATATTGTAATACTATTTATATAAGAAAAATTTTAAATAAAGATTCAGTTATTTTATTTCAAAATGCTTTTCCAACTTTAGAAAAATATATAGACCATGTGCATACTTTTAATGGTGCTCCAGCAAAAGTAGGAAGCTTATTAAAAAACGAAATATTAAATAATTTTAAGCATTTATTAAAACTTCAAAATCGTGGTTTTAATGTATTTTACACAAATGTCGATAAAATTAAAAAGCAAATGCTTAAAGAATTAGAAAAAGTATAAAAACATTTTTACTTGTAAAAATATAAAATATACGTTATAATAAATAAAGATTTGAAAGGAAATGTGTTATGAAAAATGTGTTTGAAATTAAAATAACTAGAAATGGAAGTGCTTGGGAAAAAGCATTAGATAAAGCATATCATAAAAAGAATAAAGAAGTTAAAATTGAGGGTTTTAGAAAAGGTATGGTTCCTAAAGATATTTTTATTAAAAAGTTAGGAATAGAAACTTTATATATGGATGCGGTTGATTTTATTGCAGATGATTGTTATAAAGAAGCTTTAGAAAAAGAAAATTTAGTACCAGTTGTGGACTCTTCTTATGATATTGAAAATATTAGTGAAAAAGAAGTTACTCTAGTATTTAAAGTAATTACTAAGCCAGAAGTTACTCTAGGAGAATATAAAAAGTTAAATGTTAAAAAAGAAAAAGCTAAAGTAACTAAAGAAGAAATTAAAGAAGAAATCGAAAGATTAAAATGGCAACTTGCCGAGATAGCTCCTAAAGAAGTAGGCAAACTTGAAGAAGGAAATATTGCCGTGATTAGTTTTGAAGGTTTTGTTGATGGGAAAAAGCTTGATGGAGGAAGTGGAGAAAATTATTCTTTAGAAATTGGCTCTCACAAATTTATACCTGGTTTTGAAGAAGGGTTAATTGGCATGGAAGTTGGTGAAGAAAGAGAATTAAATCTTAAATTTCCAGATGATTATATAGATAAATTAAAGGGAAAGGAAGTTAAATTTAATGTAACATTAGAAGAAATTAAAGAAAGAATAATTCCAGAAGTTAATGAAGATTTTTATAAAGATTTAGGTTATGAAAATATTAAAACAGAAGAAGAATTTGAAGAAGAAGTTAAAAATGTTATATTAGAAAGAAAAAATAGTGATATAGAAGATAAATTTATCGATGATTGTTTAAAGAGTGCCACTGATAATCTAAAAGTAGAAATTAATGAAGAAATTATTGATGATGAAGTACATCGTATGATACATCAATTTGAGGACCAAGTACGTATGCAAGGTATTAAAATAGAAGATTATATGCGTATTACAGGTTTAACTCATGAAAAATTACATGAAAATATGCGCCCTGAAGCTATAAATAGAATTAAGAGTCGTTATTTACTTGAAGCTATCGCGGAGAAAGAAAAAATTGATTTTACTAAAGAAGAAGTAGAAGCTAAAACTAAAGAAATGGCAGACAATTATGGAATAACTGCGGAAGAATTAATAAAAGCTTATGGGGGAGAAGACGTTATTAAATATGATATGAAAATGCATAAAGCTTTAGAAATAATAAAAGAAAATAACTAGAAGGTATTTAAATACTTTCTATTTTTTTATATAATAATAAAGAGAGTGATAACTATGGCTAATATAAAATATGTAATTAAAAGAGTTTTAAATATGGATTATAAGATGATGTTTAATAAGATAAACAGTATTCATAAAAAAACTGGTAAAGGAAGGTTTGCTATATTTAATGATATGCGTAAATGTGCTATTAAATATGGAGCAGGTTATATGGATTATGATTTATTTGAGATGTATAATTTAACAGATGAAGAAAGAGATACATATATTACAAGAGGAAGAAATAATGCTTTAGTAACTAAATATAATGATGCAAGTTATAATTATATATTTCGTAATAAATATGAATTTAATAAAAAATTTAAAGATTTTATTAAAAGAGATTTTATTAAGGTAAAGGATACTCCTAAAGAAGAAATAATTAATTTTATGAAAAAACATAAAGTATTCATGGCTAAACCTATTTTAGGTACTTGTGGTAAAGGAATAGAGAAAATAGATATTAAAGATTATAATTCTTTAGATGAAATATATGATTATTTAAATAAAGAAGATATGAATTTTGTTTTAGAAGAATTAATTATTCAAAGCAAGGAAGTAAATAAAATATATGCTGGAAGTATTAATACAGTTAGAATTGTAACTATCTTAGATTATGATAATACACCTCATATTATTTGTGCTTATTTTCGGATTGGTAATGGTAAATATGTTGATAATTTTAATTCAGGAGGTATGGTTGCCCCAGTAGATGAAAAAACAGGAGAAGTAATAGATAAAGCAATTGATAAAAATAAAAACTTATATGAAACTCACCCCGCGACTAATTATAAAATTAAAGGCTTTAAATTTCCTGATTGGAATAAAGCATTAGAACTAGTTAAAAAAGCAACTTTAATAGAGCCTCATCTTCGTTATGTAGGTTGGGACGTTTGTTTTTCAGCTTCTGGACCTATAATCGTGGAAGGAAATGAGTTTCCTGGTCATGATATATATCAACTTCCAGAACATACTCATAATAAAATTGGTATATGGCCTAAATTTACCGATAATATAAAAGACAAAAAATAAACTATTTTAAACAAATAATATAGACAAAAGAAATTAATTTATTTATAATAGATACCATTAAGTGATGGGAGTTGGATTAAATGAAAGAGAACTTATTAGTAATGCTACTTAAAGGATTAATCTTACTTCCTAATCAAGAAGTTAAACTAGAAATAAGTAATAAATTAAGTAAAGAAATAATAAGTACGGCAACTAAAAATTATAATCGATTTGTTTTAGTTATTACCCCTAAAAATCATTTAGAGGAAACACCAGAAGTAAATGATTTACCAGAAATTGGAGTTATAGGTAAAATTAAAAGTAAGATAGAACTTCCAAGTGGTAATTTAAGAGTTACTATTAAAGGAATAGAAAGAGTTAAGATTATTAATTTTAATAATAATATTAATAATAAAGATATATTAGAAGCATCTATTACAAGACTCGAATTTCCTGAGATAGATGAAGTCGAAAAAAAAGCAATCATCATTAAACTTAATGAATTAATTAAAGAATATGTTTCTAAATCTAAACATATATCTAATAGTATTTTAAATACATTAAAAACAATTGATGATTTATCTTGTCTAACAGATATGATTTGTTCTTTTATGCCTTTAACATTTGTTAAAAAATTAGAATATGTTGAAGAAATAAATGCTTTATATCGTGCCAAAAGTTTACTTAAAGATATAAAAGTAGAATTAGAAGTATTAAAATTAGAAGAAAAATTAGACCAAGAATTAGAAAATAGTTTAGAGAAAAGTCAAAAAGAATTTATATTAAAAGAAAAAGTTCATATTATAGAGCAAGAACTAGGGGTTAAAGAAGCTAGCAATAATAATTATCTAGATATGTTAAATAAACTTAATTTAAATAAAGGTGTGCATGAAAAGATAGAAAAAGAAATAAATAAATTGTCATATACATCTGATTTATCTCCAGAAAATGCTATGTTAAAAAATTATTTAAATTGGATATTAAATCTTCCTTGGCATAAAGAAACTCTTGAGAATTATAATATTGAAGATATTAGAAAAAAATTAGATAGTACTCATTATGGATTAAATGAAGTTAAAGAAAGAATACTTGAATATGCAGCATTAAAACTAAATAATCCTCATATTAAAAGTCCTATTATTTGTTTAGTAGGACCACCTGGTGTCGGTAAAACTAGTATTGCTAAAAATATTGCTCTTGCCTTAAATCGAAAATTTTATAAAATAAGTGTGGGAGGCTTAAATGATACTGCCGAACTTATGGGACATAGAAGAACTTATATTGGAGCTAGTCCTGGTAAAATTATTCAAGGTTTATCTAAAGTAAATAGTAAAAATCCTCTTTTATTAATAGATGAAATAGATAAAATAACTATTAATTATAAAGATGACCCAAGTACAGCCTTATTAGATATTTTAGATAGAGAACAAAATATAGAATTTACAGATAATTATATAGAAGAACCATTTAATTTATCAAATGTATTCTTTATTTTAACGGCTAATAATGTCGAAAATATTCCAACACCTCTTTTAGACCGTTTAGAAATAATTAATTTACCAAGTTATTCTATATGGGAAAAAGTAGATATAGCTAAAAAATATTTAATTCCGAGAATATTAGAAGAAAATAAAATAGATAATAAAATTATATCAATAAGTGATGATATGATAGAATATTTAATTGATGCTTATACTAAAGAAGCAGGAGTTAGAGATTTATCACGGGAGTTAGAAAAATTAATTAGAAAATTAGTTGTGTTAGGTAAAATTAATGAAAGAACTAAAATAAGTAAAATAAGATTAAAAGAATATTTAGGAATACCAAAATATAGTAAATTTGATAATAGAAAAAATGAATATATAGGAAGAATAAATGCTTTAGGAGTTACTCCAAATGGAGGTATTATTATACCAATAGATAGTTGTGTTTATGAAGGTAAGGGTAAGTTTATTATTACCGGAATGGTTGGTAAAGTAATGGAAGAGTCCACGAATGTTGCTCTAAGTTATATAAAAGCCCATCAAAAAGATTATCATTTAATAGATTTCTTCTTTAATTTAAAAGATTTACATATTCATTTTTTAGAGGGAGCAATCAAAAAAGATGGTCCTAGTGCTGGAGTTGCAATAACTACTAGTATATTAAGTTTATTATTAAATAAAAAAATAAGTAATGACATAGCATTTACAGGTGAAATGTCTTTAAGTGGAGATATCTTAAAAGTTGGAGGTATTAAAGAAAAGATAATTGGAGCTTTTAATGCTGGGATAAAAAAGGTATATATACCATATTATAATGAACAAGAATTAGAAGAAATATCTGATAAAATTAAAGATAAGATAGATATTATTTTAATAAAAAATTATCAAGAAATATTTGAAGAACTATTTTAAAATTTAGGCAATTAAAAAATGGAGACTTAAGATTATAAAATTTCCATTTTTTTATATGATTTTTATTTCTTAAATAATTTACTATGACTGCCAGTTGCAACAAGTAATAATACTAACTCATTATTTTGTATTTTCTAAATCAAACATATTAAGCCTTTAAATCCTTTAACATTTCGTGCATATTAGTATAGCTTTTTGCCTTTATTTTTCCGTTAAGTATATCTTCACCTTCTCGCATAGCTTTTAATAATTCTTTACTAGGTTTAGGATTTACTATTTCAAAAGGAACTCCATCTTTATTAATTAATTGTTTTATTGCCATATTGATATAAGTACTCATATTTAACCCTAATCTATTTAATATTTTTACTGCAAGTTCTTTATCGCGTTTATCTACTTGAACACTTATCGCCGTCGTTAAACTTTCCATGTTATGATTACCTCACTTTCATAATTAAAATATAGTATTATTTACATAAAATGTCAAGTTTTTAATATGTAATATAATATGTGATATTTTAAAATTTAAATACACATTATTTAAATGATTTATTCTTTAAACTAGATAAAAATACAAAAATTAATATTAAAGTTTAAATATTAATGATATAATTAACTAAAGGGTGATTATATATGTTAATAAAAGATATATTAAATATAAATGGGGCTAAATTAATAAAAGGAAATATTAATGATACTTTAACTAATATTTCTAAAGATACTAGAACTATCAAAAAGGGAGAGACTTATCTAGGACTTAAAGGAGAAGTATATGATGGTAATTTATTTTATGAGCAAGCATTAATGAATGGAGCTAAAACTTGTATATTATCTAATATTTTAATAGATAATAATATCATTAATAAATATGATTGTAATATAATATTAGTTAATGATACCTTAGAATTTTTACTAGAACTAGCTCGTATAAAAAGAAATAGTCTTAATATTCCTATTATTGCTGTGACAGGAAGTGTTGGTAAAACTAGTACTAAAAATATTATTAGTGATATTTTAAAAACTAAATATAAAGTCTTAAAAACAAGTGGTAATTTAAATACTAATATTGGGCTTGCTTTAACATTATTATCTTTAAAAAATGAAGAAATAATTGTTTTAGAGATGGGTATGAGTAAATTTGGTGAGATAAGTGAACTTACAAATATTGCTAAACCGACTGTTGGAGTTATAACTAATATTGGTTCTTCGCATATAGGTAATCTAGGTAGTAGAGAAAACATTTTAAAAGCTAAATTAGAGATTTTAGAAGGATTAAATGGGCCACTTATTATTAATAATGATAATGATTTATTACATAGTTGGTATCAAAAAAATAAAGAAAAATATTCTATTATAACTTATGGAATAGATGAAAAAAGTGATTATCAAGCAAGTAATTTAACTTATGATATGATGGGTAGTCATTTTAATTTAGATAAAGAAAATGTTAATATTAATGTTTTAGGTAAGCATTTTATTTATAATGCTTTAGTAGCTTTTACAATCGGAGATTTATTTAATATTAAACATGAAGATATTATTAAAAGTTTACAAAATTTAACTTTAGAAGATAATAGAATGCAAATCATAAAAAGAGAGAATTATACTATTATTAATGATACTTATAATGCTAGTTATGATTCTGTTTATTATGCTTTAGATATTTTAGGTAAATTTAAAGATAAAAAAATAGCTATTTTAGGTGATATTTTAGAATTAGGAGATTTTGGTGAGGAAATACATCGCAAAATTGGTAAATTAATTGTTAATAATAATATTGATTATTTAATCACGGTTGGTTCTTTAGCTAATTATATCAATAAAGAAGCTATAACAAATGGCTTTAATAAAAATAATTCTATTAATTTTAAAACTAATAAAGAGACTATAAAACATATAAAAAGCCTTAATTTAGCTAATAGTACTATCTTAATTAAAGCAAGTCATGGCATGAATTTTAAGGAAATCGTGGATAATATCTAGGGCATGTCGAATTTTGTCGAACGATTTTTCTTGCTTATTTCTTGTTTTTTGTGTAAAATAAAAAGCGTAGTTCTGAATAAAACCTACACTCCTTAAAACTAATTTCTAATATAACTAAATTTCTATATTTTCTTATTCAGAACTACATTTTAATTATGATATCGCGTACGCTACGATACTTGCAACAACGCTTGCTATCATAGCTATTAACATACACCAAGCAAATATTTTTGATGCTTTCTTATTCATTTTTCATCACCATTTCTTTTTCTCTATCTAATTTATCATATTTTAGATAATATTTCAATATGATTTAATGGTGATTTATAATGAAATTAACTTCTTTTAAATTATCTAAATATCAAAAACTATTATTATTTTTATTATTTATAAGCTTAATTTTAAGCTTTATTTTTTATCATAAATTAATAAATAATACTATTATAAATGAAGTTAAAGATATAGATAATATGCTTTCTAATCATCTTAATTTTATATCTTTACATCTAAATATTATAGGTATATTACTAATAATATCTTTAATACTTTTAAGTAAATTTCTTTTTCCTTTTATAATTATATATGAATTATTAAGTATTATTTATAATATATTTATCTTTTTTCATGTATTTAAATTTAAAGGGTTAATATTCTCTTTAATATATAATTTAATAACTAAAGTTTTATATTTACTATTTTTATTACTATTATATAAACATATAAGAAAATTAGTTAAAGATATTAAGAATAAAACTATATCTAATAATATAAATTATTTAAGAAAAATAGCTATATATATAATATTAATTATTATAAATGATATATTAATATATTTTTTAGCTAATAAAATTCTTTTAAAGTTAACATTTATTATTAAATAATTTGCTAAAAATACTTTTTTAAGTTATAATTATATTGTGATGTAATATGAAAAAAGTTATTGTTGGTATGAGTGGGGGAGTTGACTCTGCAGTTGCAGCCTATTTATTAATTAAAGAAGGCTATCAAGTTGAAGGATTATTTATGAGAAATTGGGATTCTATGTTAAATAATGATACTTTAGGTAATCCAAATTTTGATAAAAATATTTGTCCTCAAGAACAAGATTATAATGACGCTTTAAGAGTATGTGAAATATTAAATATTAAATTACATAGAGTAGATTTTATTAAAGAATATTGGGATTATGTATTTACTTATTTTTTAGAAGAACTAAAAAAAGGAAGAACGCCTAATCCTGATTTATTATGTAATAAATTTATTAAGTTTGATTTATTTAAGAAAGAAGCTTTTAAATTAGGGGGAGAATTTATTGCAACAGGACATTATGCAAAAGTAGAAAATAACACTTTATATAAAGCAAAAGATTTAAATAAAGACCAAACTTATTTTCTAGCAGATATAACTAAAGAACAATTAAGTAATGTCATATTTCCTTTAGGAGAATATACAAAAAAAGAAGTTAGAGATATTGCAAGAAAAATAGGATTAAATGTTGCTAATAAAAAAGATTCTACAGGTATTTGTTTTATAGGAGAAAGACATTACCAAGAGTTTATTCATAATTATTTAAAGCCTAATCCTGGAAATATAGTAGATGTTGAAACAAAACAAGTAATAGGAAAACATAAAGGACTTATGAATTATACAATAGGACAAAGAAGAAATGTAGGATTAAGTGGAGATAGTAGAAGACATTATGTATGTGGAAAAAATGTTAAAGATAATATTTTATATGTTGCTTTTGGAGATAGTGAGTATCTTTATAGTGATTCTTGTACTTTAGATAATTTAAATATAACAGAAAAGTTACCTTCTAATTTAATGGCTAAATTTCGTTATAGAGGAGAAGATATTCCTGTAACTATTGAAAAATATGATAAAGATGAAATTAAGATTAGTTATAAAGGACTTGCAAAGGCAGTAACTCCTGGACAAGCTTGTGTATTTTATGATAATGATAAGTGTTTAGGTTGTGGTTTTATTAAAGATGTATATAAAAATGGGGAAAAACTTTGGTATTTATGTTAATTTTTTGCAAGGTTTTAAATAGTTTAATTGTATTATAGGTAGAAGGAGTTATATTTTATGAAAACATTAAATAATAAATAATTTATAAAATAAAGAAGAAAAGAGGAGTTTAAAATGGGAAAATTAGGGAATAGCATATGTATTGTAATTATAATTATTTTAGTTATATTTTTAGCAAGTGGAACAACTTATTTAATAATGAGTAATAATGAAAGTAATCATGAGGAAAAAGAAGTTAATAAAGATAATGAAATAGAGAATAATGAAAATAAACAAGAAGAAATAACTTTTAGTGAAGAAGAACTTAATGAATATTTAAGTTATGTGCCTAATATAAATAGACAAATTGCTTATAACAATAAAAAGACAAATGTTAATAGTTTTGATAAAAAAGCTTTAACAGAAATGGTTTTACTTAATAATATAGATTGTTGGTACCAAAAAACTTGTGATTTTGATACGAGTTTAAAGTTAAAAGTTAATAATGCTTCCACATTTTATTATGAAGGAGAATATGCAAGTATTTATTTTCCATTAGATTATATTAATAGTGTGCTAAATTATAGGTATAACTTCACATTAAATAATGTAGAAGAAACTAAAACTTTAAATGATATTTATAATGCTGGTTTAGGTTTTGTTTATCAAAATGGTTATTTTCTATCTACTGGTGGAGGTTCAAATGGAAATAGACATTTAAGTATCATAGATAGTTATAAGACCTCAAAAAATGAACTAACTATATATGAAATTTCTGCTTATTATAATCAAGCTGACACAATCAAAGATTATTATAATGATTATAGTATAGAAGTTAATAATGTTGATGTAGATAAATATTTTGAAAATAACAAAGATAAATTTACAATGTATAAACATACATTCAAAAATAATAAAACTGGCTATTACTGGTATCAAACAGAAGTAGTAGAAAAGTAAAAAATGTCTTAAATAAAGTGAAAAAAGGAGTTTATATTTTATGAAAAAAAGAATAATTTTAGTAACAATTATAGTATTAATTTTAATCGTTGCTGGTATTGGTATAAAAGGATTTTTGTATAAGAATAAAGAAAAAAATAGTATATTGAATAAAAGCTTATTTTTAAAGGCCCAAGTTTTAACCCTTAATAAAAATGGAAAAGAAATTCCTATTGGTAATAGACGTGAACCTAAAGAACCTGTTTATTATGGGAATAATAAAATTTATTATTGTGAAAAAAAAGATGGAACTTCAAATAATGGGTTCGGCTATATAGTATCATATTTTGATATTAATGAACAAAAAGAAACAGAAATAATGGATATATATAGCTATTCAATTAATGGCGTAGAAGTACCTTATATAGATGATAAATATGTCTTTACGTATGAGTTTTCTACTTCTGATGGAACATATACTCAAATACTAAAAAGAAGAAATCTTGAAACTAAAAACGAAGAAACTGTCCTTGAAGAAGTATCTACTGAAATTCTTGAAAATAATCCTAGTATTTTTATAACATCACCTACTATAATTAGGGATAATGATACTTATTATATATCAATGGATAAAATGAAAAATGATGAAAAAATTATTGAAATTTATAAAGTTGTAGTAAATTCAGATCCGGAATTATTAACTACATATCATAATTCTTGGTCATATAAAACATATATGTATTTAAATGATAATAAATTATACTATTCTGCTTTTAATGATAAAGATGATGTATATTGTAAGTTGTATTCTTTTGATTTAAAAACTAAAAAAACAAAGGAAGAAATATCAAATATTGGTATAGTTTCGCCTGTTTCTATTTTAAATAATACTATTGCTGTAATTAATGATAACTTCGAAGAAGGTACTTATACTTTATTTTTAAAAGTGAACAATAAATTACATAAAATAGATCTAAGGAGTAATTTAAGTGGCGATTATGATTATGGAACTGATTTCTATGTCCCAAGTATAAAAATATTATCAGATAATACAATAATTTTAAACTTAAACACTTCTCATTATTATAGAATTAATATAAATGATTTAATAAAAAATGATGTATATATTTTAAAGAGGGGAGATTTAATTTCGAGAGATAAATATAATGAACTTTTATTAATTCCTTTGAATTATATTTATAATAAAACAAAGGAAAAAGGAAGTTTTAATATTGAAAATAAGCCGGGCCTTTATTTAAAAAGTACTGACATGTATGAACAATCTCCAAGTTTATATTATCTAAATAATGAGGGCAAAGAACTTTTAATAAATCAAAATTCTAATTTTTATTATTATGACAATAACAAACTCTATACGGTAACTTTAAATTATGAAGATAATGCTTATAATTTAATTACTTTTGATAATAAAACCAAAATAAAAAAAGAGGAAAAATTAGCTGATAAGGATACTTTGTGTTCGGAAAAATGTTATTTGGAGTTTTTATATATTGATGAAAATTATTTATATTATCATACATTTGGCAACAATGAAGCATATAGAATAAATTTAAATAATAAAAAAATAGAAGTGTTTGCAAATGATGTAGATATTAATTTTTCATTTTTAGCCGAAATTGATAATAATTTATATTTTGTATCTGAATTAGATAGTATGAACTTAAAAAAGATCTATAAAATTACACCAGATTTAAAACAAGAAATAGTATATACTTTTGATGAGAATGCTGAATATAAAAAAATGGAAAATAATAAATTATATTTTACTTCTAATAATAAGTTATATTCTTTTGATTTATTGTCTAAACAACTAAAGGAAGAAATTTCAGATATAGGATCTTATACATTAATGGATATGAAAGATGATATTATAATATTATATAATACTGATAGTATTACTCTAAAATATGAAAATGAAATTTATAAAATAAAACTTGATAATGTTAATTATCTAGATGCTACTATTTTATCTGATAAAGAAATATTAATGGAAACATCTGGGCGTTTAGAAACAATTTATAAGGTTAATATTAAAGATCTAATATCTAAAAATACATATAAATTAAAAGATAAAGATATGATACTGGCGGAAGAATACAATGAATTATATAGTAGTTTATATAGTTTGTAGTTTAAGGAGTATGTGTTGTGATAAATGAAGATAAATTGCAAGACTTATATTATACATATGTCGATATGGTTTATAAGATATGCTATATATAT
>CANQTE010000012.1 GCA_947626695.1 uncultured Bacilli bacterium
CTTCTTGCCACGACTGTGGATGTTAATAATTTCTTAAATCTTTCATCTTTCCAGTATTCCATTTTTAATAATTGTTGTATCTCTTCAAATTTTGCAAAAGCTAAAGTTGTTGAAGTAAATAACTCTGGATATTCTTTAAATTCCTCACTATGTATAATTTTTTGAATTTCCTCAAATTTTGCATGGGCAAGTGTTTGAGAAGTAAATAACTCAGGGTAATTTTTAAATTCCTCACTATGAATAATCTTTATTATATAATCTAAATTAACACGTATTAATGTCTCTGATGTAAATAACTCCGGATGTTCTCTAAACTCAGAACTATTTATTATCCTTTTTATTTCTTCTAAATTAGCGTGAGCTAAAGTTGTTGAAGTAAATAGTTCTGGGTAATCTCTAAACTCCGAACTATGAATTATTTTCTTTATATCTTCCAATTTAGCACGCGCGAGTGTTTCAGAAGTAAATAACTCCGGATGTTCTCTAAATTCAATACTATTTATTATCTTTTGAATATCTTCTAAATTAGCACTTGCGAGTGTTTCAGAAGTAAACAACTCAGGATGATTTTTAAATTCAGCACTATGTATTATTTTCTCTATTTCCTCCAAATTGGTAGAACCCCACTTAATTCCAACTGCCACTGAAAGATTTCCGGCTTTATTCTTAAATGGAATATTCAATTTTTCTACATCTATAATTATACTTTTAGAAACATACAATATGCTTGTTATTCTATTAATAACATTTTCGCCATAGTTAAGTTTAACATAATTATAAGTTTCTATTAATTCATTTGGTTCTGTAACTAAAATATGTAAACAAGTCTCAACATTTTCAAAAATTATATTTTGCCTTTTTAAAAATTCTACGTTTTGTTTTATATTACCAACATTTCTATATAAAATACTAGGACATTTTTCTATATTACTTGGAGAAATTAATAATTCATTAATTAAATAATTTAATGTTTGATCTATCTCATGATATTTACCATATTCTAAAATATTATTATTTTTATTAACAAGTTTTTTGACATTTAAATTATATTTATCACATAACATTTTTAAAGTATATTCACTAATCATTTTTACACTTCTTTCTCATAGGTACTTATTATATCAGATAACTATTTTTAATCAATAATATTAATTACTTAGTTCTGCTTCTACTTTTATATTCTTCTATCTTTAAAGGGTATTTAACAATTAATTCTTTAATATCAATATTAAATTTTTTCTTTAATAATCCTAGTTGATAACAAAATACTGAATTTAATTTCCCATTTATTATTAAAGGTATATTGTTTTCAATTAGATATTGTATTAAAGCATAATTATGTGATGGCGAATTAAGTAAAAATTTTGTACTTAGATATTTGTCAATACCATAATCTTCCGCGATTTGAATAATAATAGGTAATTTAGAAATCATTGATTTGCTTTTTGCCACGACTGTGGATGTTAATAATTTCTTAAATCTTTTATCTTTCCAACACTCCATTTTTAATAATTGCCGTATATCTTCAAATTTTGCATAAGCTAAAGTTGATGAAGTAAATAGTTCTGGGTGTTCTCTAAATTCCTCACTATGTATAATTTCTTGTATATCATCAAATTTAGCACGAGCTAAAGTTGACGAAGTAAATAGTTCGGGGTATTCTCTAAATTCATCACTATGTATAATTTCTTGTATATCATCAAATTTAGCACGAGCTAATGTTTCAGAAGTAAACAACTCAGGGTAATTTTTAAATTCCTCACTATGAATAATGTTTATTATATAATCTAAATTAGCACGTGATATTGTCTCTGAAGTAAACAACTCAGGATGTTCTCTAAACTCCTCGCTATGAATAATTTTTTTTATTTTTTTTAAATTAGCACGAGATAAAGTTGTTGAAGTAAATAACTCAGGGTGTTCTCTAAATTCCTCACTATGTATAATTTCTTGTATATCTTCAAATTTAGCACGAGCGAGTGTTTCAGAAGTAAATAATTCCGGATGCTCTCTAAATTCTTCACTATAAATAATTTTTTGTATATCTTCAAATTTAGCACGTGATATTGTCTCTGAAGTAAATAATTCTGGATGCTCTCTAAATTCCTCACTATGAATAATTTTTTGAATATCTTCAAAATTTGCATAAGCTAAAGTTGTTGAAGTAAATAGTTCTGGATGTTCTCTAAATTCCTCACTATAAATAATTTTTTGAATATCTTCAAATTTAGCACGAGCTAAAGTTGTTGAAGTAAATAGTTCTGGATGTTCTCTAAATTCCTCACTATAAATAATTTTTTGAATATCTTCAAAATTTGCATAAGCTAAAGTTGTTGAAGTAAATAACTCCGGATGTTCTTTAAACTCAGGATTATGAATTACTTCCCTCATATCTTCAAATTTAGCACGAGCGAGCGTTTCAGAAGTAAATAATTCTGGGTGTTCTCTAAATTCCTCACTGTGTATAATTTCTTGTATATCTTCAAATTTAGCACGAGCGAGTGTCTGTGAAGTAAATAATTCCGGATGTTCTTTAAACTCAAGACTATATATTATATTTTTAATATCATCTAATTTAGTAAACCCCCATTTGATTTCAACTGCAACTGAAAGGCTTCCAGTTTTATTCTTAAATGGAATATTTAATTTTTCTACATCTATAATTATACTTTTAGGAACAGACAATATGCTTGTTATTCTATCAATAACATTTTCACCATAATTGTCTTTAACATAATTATAGGTTTCTATTAATTCATTTGGCTCTGAAGATAGAACATGTAAACAAGTCTCAACATTTTCAAAAGTTATGTTTTGTTTTTTTAAAAAATCTACATTTTGTTTTATATTACTAACATTTCTATATAAAATACTCGGACATTTTTCTATATTACTTGGAGCAATTAATAATTCATTAATTAAATAATTTAATGTTTGGTCTATTTCTTGATACTCACCTAATTCTAAAATATTATTATTTTTATTAACAAGTTTTTTAGAACTTAAATTATATTTATCACATAACATTTTTAAAGTATATTCACTAATCATACAAACACTTCTTTCTCAATAGGTACTTATTATAGCAAATAATCATTTTTAATCAATAAATTTTAAAATAAAATCTATACAATTTATTAAAATTATATTTACAAACAAATGTTTTTAAATTATAATTAGATTATAAATTAGGAGGAAGAAAATATGAGTAAAATATTAAATATAGGAAGAAATAATAAAAAGTGTGAAAACACAAAATTAAGAGATAGTTTTAAAAGAAATCAAGAAAACAAAAATGAAATAAAAAGAATTAATATTTCTTTTCTAAAAACTAGATAATAAAGGAATTTAAAATGCAGAACTTTAACATATTTGAAGATAACAATAAAGAAAAACAAGAGCCACTTGCAAGTAGAATGCGCCCTAAAACAATTGACGAAATAGTTGGGCAAGAACATATACTCGGCAAAGATAAATTACTTTATAGAGCAATTAAAGCCGACCGTATAGAATCTATCATTCTTTATGGCCCACCAGGAAGTGGAAAAACAACTATAGCAAGAGTTATCGCAAACACTACTAATTCTAACTTTCGACAATTAAATGCCACGAATGCGGGAATTAAAGATGCTGAAAAAATAATTGAAGAAGCAAAATTTAACTATGGAGCATATCAAAAAAAGACAATTCTTTTTATAGACGAAATTCATAGATTTAATAAAACTCAACAAGATTATTTACTACCCTTTGTTGAAAATGGAACAGTTACTTTAATCGGAGCTACCACTGAAAATCCTTTTTTTGAAGTAAATGGTGCCTTATTATCTCGTTGTAGGATTTTTGAACTTAAATCTTTAAAACAAGAAGATTTAATAAAATTAATTGATAGAACTTTAGAGGATAAAGAAAGAGGCTTAGGTAATGAAAAAATTAAGATAGATAAAGACGCCAAAGAATTTCTAAGTGATATGGCATCAGGTGATGCTAGGGCAGTTTTAAATGCTTTAGAACTTGCAACACTCACTACTTATAAAGATTCTCAAGGTATAATTAATATTACTTTAAGTATCGCGGAAGAATGTATCCAAAAGAAAGCAATTAGATATGATGATAATGGAGATAATCATTATGATGCAATCTCAGCCTTTATTGAATCTATGAAACATACAGAACCAGACGCAACTCTTTATTATTTAGCAAGAATGTTGGTGGCAGGAGAAGATATAAAATATATAGCTAGAAGAATTTGTATTTGTGCCTCTGAAGATATAGGCTTAGCTAATTCTCAAGCATTAGTCGTTGCTACAAGTGCAATGCTCGCAATAGAAAGAATAGGTATGCCTGAAGCAGCTTTAATTCTTGCTCATGCAGCTCTTTATGTTTGCTGTTCTCCTAAGTCAGATACTGTTTATGGAATTAGATATGCTATGCAAGATGCCGAGAAAACAAGTAATATTTCTATTCCACCTTTTTTACAAGATGCCAGTTATAAAAGTGCTTATAAATTAGGCAGAGGAATTGGTCTTGATAATATTCATGATTTTAAAAATCATTATTCTGGAAAAAATTGTATGCCTCCCGAATTAAAAGATAAACATTATTTTAAATTATGTGGAACAGGAAATGAAAAAAGAATTGGAGAATTTTTAAATTTTTTAAAAAGTAATTTAAAGTAATAAGTTGTTATTATAAATAAATTAAAAAAGGAAAATTAAAACAGAAATAAAATTTACAAATTGTAATCATAAATAATACATGTTATAATTTAAAAAAGGTGATAATCATGGTAATTAAAAAATTTAAAGGTCTATTTATTTTTTTAGCATTAATCTTACTATTTGTAATCATAAGTATTGGGTTTAACATTTTTAATGAACATACCAGCATTAACTTAAAAACTGAAGAAATAAAAGACATCTATACTGAATATGATAATTTAGTTAATGACTCTTTAAATATAATAAATAATATTTCATATAAAGAAGGCTATACATGTATTTTAAATGAAACATATAAAAATAATGATAACTATAACTATTATAATGAAATGTTAATGCATATTTGTAATATAATAAATTCAAATGGTACTTTAATAATTGACAAAAAACTAGATAGTGTTAAATATGAAAAATTAGAACCGGTGTTTAAAAATAAATTTATTGGTCTAAAAGAAAGAGCAACTGCATTATATAATGAAAATGAACAAACTATTATAAATGATTATCTTAACTCTTTTATTAATTTAATAAGTGTTAATAATGAGAGTAGCTATCAAGAAAGCTTAAATAACAGTATAATTAATATATTTGGTAAAAAATATTTATATAATGACTATAAAAAAGAAATAACATATGAAAAAGAAATTATTAATATTATTGATGCTATCTTGCAGGACATCCAAAAAAATTTAACTAACTAAATAATTTGATACATAATGTATCATTTTTATTTTCTAAAATATATAATATTTTGAGTTTCCGTAAAAAATAATAGAAAAGAAAAAGTTAGAAGAAATGTTGATAATTTATTCTAACTTTTTTACTTAAAATAGGTGTAAATATTTTATTTGAAATATTTCTGAATATATTTCATTATTTTTAGCATCCTTTACTAACATAGTATTTTCTACCATTTTTTCGATTAAATCTTTTGGTATTACATCGTCTACTATATTTATTTGAATTACTTTCTCTAGTTTTTTATAACTTTTATTTCCACGATTAGCTCTAGTCGAGAATATTCTCATAATATAATACATAGATTTATCAAAAGAATTTCTATCAAATGAAGAATAAGCTTCTAAATTTATTATATGCCCATCAAACTTGATTATGACATCACCACGAACAGATTTATCACTACTTTTTGTTTTGGCTAAAACACTTTCATATTCTACTTTTATATCTACAATTTCTAAATATTCTTTAGTAAAGTCAGTAAAACAAGATAAAAAGTAAATAAGTATATCTCGATTATCTAGGTGAGCAAAAGCCTCTTTAAATAGTAAGTCATGACTTAAGCTTAGAAACTGTTTTTCCTTAGTTATCACTTTATTTTTTCTCCTTTCTTTCTGTATAATGTCACAAAGAAAGTGCGAAATTTGTCGTTCTATGGGGGAAATCGGTATTTTCAAGAAAAAATTTTTATTTTTTTAATTTTTATTACCTTTACTTAAAATTCTAAAACAAAAACTTAATAAATTAAAAAAGACTTAAATAGAAAATTTTCTAATCAAGTCTTAAAACATTTTTAAGCTTCTTTTTGACAATTAGGACAGCACCCATCGCATGAATCTTCTTCATCTTCGATATTTTCTTCTTTTCCACCTTCAACTATACTTATTGCTCCAGTTGGGCAAGCATCAATTGCACTGTGTAAATCTTCACTGTCTAAATTTTCCATGCTTATTGGGTGACTTAATCCCTCATCATTAAAAGCAAAATGCTCTCCATCAATTCCAACACAAGCCCCACAGCCAATGCAGGCATCTTCATTTACATTTATTTTTTTCATAAAATCCTCCAACCTAATTATATCAAAAGTTTTAATAATTACCAATATTATTCTTTTAAATATTCTAAAAATATGTTATTATTATAATAGGTGATAACAAAATGAAAACACGCATGGAAAAGTACTATGAGAAAGAAAATATTGATACTCCTCTACGTGCTGAGAAAAATACCCAACTTTATGAAAATATAAATAATTATGAAGTGAGTGATTATAAATTAGATTCTAATGCGACAGTTATAGATAATAATGCTCAAAATATAGATGTTGACCATATTAAAAAAATACTTGATACAAGATATAATAAAGAACCTAAAAGAAAAAGTATAACTCTTGATGATATAGAAGAAGAGGAACCTAATATTACTTTAGATGAAACTAGAGAATATGATATTAATGCTATTTTAGAAAAAGCTCGCAGTGAAAAAGAAGTTGATTATGAAAAAGAAAGATTAAAAAAGGTGAGAGATACCCAGTATGATATCTTAAATAGTCTTAATTTAGAAGAAAAAGAGGAACCTCAAAAAGAAGATTCAGAATTAATGGACCTTATTAATACTATTACTATGCGAGAAATGAATAAAGGAAAAGAAGAATTAGACCCTCTTGATTTACTTACAGATTTAAAAGGGGGAGATGATACAGTAGTAGTAGGTGGAATGCAAGAAGATAGCCCAAATGAAACATCTCCTATTATGACAATAGATGAAGCAAGAGAAGCTAAAAATGAATTAGATGAACAAAAAGAACAAGAGGAGAAAGTTCTTAATTTAACTAATACTTTAACATTTACCCAAAGTGATTTTGATGATTTTAACGATTTAAAAAAAGAAGTTAAGTCAAGTAGGGCGTTAATTTATGTTGTAATAGTTTTAATTAGTTTAATATTAATCGCCGGTTTAGTTATATTTTTAAATAAATTTTTAAATATTGGTTTATTTTAATGCATATATACTAATATGAAATATTTTAAAAGTAAAAATAATTATTCTAGAAAGTTTTTAAAAATAGTAATATTTATGACTTTTATTTTAATAATTATATTTACTTCTTTTTTATTAATTAATTTTAATAAAAAAATAAATACTAATATTTCTAAATTAGTAAAAACAGAATTAAATAGACTAACAACAAGTATTATTACAGAAAAAATAAATAATAATATTTTAAATAAAGAAAGTTTAAGTAATATGTTAATTATTAATAAAGATAAAAATAATGAAATATTATATGTAGATTTTAATCTTGATAATGCTTATAAAGTTCTTGATAAAGTGTCAGAGACTTTAATTAATAGTTATAAAGATATTAGAAATGGGAATATAGATATAGATTATTATGATAATAAATTAAGTAAAGAAACTAAAGGAGTTGTATTAAATATTCCGATGGGAAGTTTATTAAATGGGTTATATTTTTATAATTTAGGCTCAAAAATACCTGTTAAGATAAACTTTATAGAATCTATTTTAACTAATTTAGAAACTAAAATAACTAGTTATGGTATTAATAATGCTCTTGCTCAAATATATATTTATATAGATATTAAATGTGAAATAATATCTCCTTTTAAGATAGATAGTGTTAATTTAAAATATAATACTCTTATTGCTTCTTTAATGATTGAGGGAAATATTCCAAACTTTTATAATGGAGAGTTATCTAAAACAAGTAGTATATATGAAAAAAAAGTGTCTTAAACACTTAACTTTAGTTATTTAGTTTATTCAAAGTATCACTAATTCTTTTTTTATCAACATTAGTTAATTTATAGAAGCCACATTCATTCATTTTGTTAAATACGAGAAATTGCATTTTCATAATCTCATCTAAACCATTTTTTAGAGTATTATGTATAAGTTTATTAGAAGCTTCTAAAGTACCATGAAGATATACCGAAACACTTGATTTTAATAAAAGAAGAATAGATTCCATGATTAATTTATCATTCATTTAAAATATCCTCCAATACATTTAATAATTTTTGTTTTAATTTAGAGTGTTTTTTACCTTCATTACTAATAAAAGCTTTTAAAGACTTATCTTCAATAATTTTGGCATAATAATCACAAATGGTAATGAAATTATCTTCATGTTTTATAGCGTCTTCCATATAAAGTAAATCTTTTTGTGTCATATATTTTCCTCCCATATTATTATGAGAAGAAATATAAAATTTAAACTATAAAATTTATTTATTATAAGTATTTACTAAATTAGTAAAGATAGTTTGTAAATTTTTAAGACCTTCTTCTGTTGTAGCTTCCACCCTCATAGTTATATTTGGCCCTGTATTACTAGCTCGAACTAAAGCCCAACCAGTAGCAAAAGTTACTCTTACCCCATCTATTGTGTTTAGAGGCCAATTTTGTTTTTCACAGAACTCTTTAATATTTTTTATAACATCAAATTTAGTTTCATCTTTAGAGGGGAATTTAATTTCTGGTGTAGTAAAATATTTTGGAATATCACTTAATAATTTACTTAAAGAATCACTTGTTTTACTAAGTATTTCGATTAATCTTAAACCAGCATATATACCACTTCCAACATCAGCGATTTTATCTCGAAAATAGATATGGCCAGAGTATTCTCCTCCAAAAGGAAGGTCATCTTCTTTTGTTTTAGCTTCGGTATAACTTGCACCTGTTCGGTAACATAAAGGAGTACCACCTAAACGGGTAATTTCATCTTCTAGGGCTTTAGAACATTTAACATCATAAAGAAAAGTTTTATTTTTAACTTTATTTATAATATCTCGAATTATTAAAATCATAAAATGGTCAGTAGGAACAAATTTACCATTTTCATCAACTATCCCAATTCTATCACCATCACCATCAAAAGCAATACCACAGTCGGCATGAACTTTTAATACTTCTTTTTTTAAGGAAGCTAAATTTTCTTCCACGATAGGGTCAGGGTGATGATTAGGGAAGTGGCCATCACTTTCTTCAAAAATTATTTCAAAATCAACATTTACTTTACTAAATATACGACGTGCAATAATAGAAGTAGTACCATTCCCTAAATCAATAACAACTTTTCTTTTATGTCTGCCAAGTTCTATTCCATAGCGAAGAAATTCCACGTATTTATCAGAAATATTACCACTTGATACCGTTCCATGCCCTGTACTAAATTTACCTTCAAAAGTATATTTTTTAAAGTCTTCAATCATTTCTCCCCGAGCATTAGCTAAATTATCAAATGAAAACTTAAAACCATTATCATCTTTAGGATTATGACTTGCTGTTACCATTACACCAAATAAATTATGGATATATCTTGCATAATAATGCATTGGGGTTGTAGTTAAGCCATAATTATAAACATTTACTCCTGAATCAGTTATACCTTTAATTAAATATGCTGCAAGAGCAGGACTAGATAAACGATTATCATGAGAGACAATACAAGTTTCTTGATTTAATTTTTCTTTAATATAACTACCATAGCTTCTTCCTATTGTATACGCAACAGTTTCATTAATTGTGCTTGGATATACACCTCTAATATCATATTCTCTAAATATATTTGGATTCATTTTTTAACCTCTTTCTCTTATTATATAATATCACATTTTTATAATTTTTAGTAGATACATTTTTAGAAATTGTAACTTTTAAATTGTCAAGTAAAATTAAATGTGATAAAATTATATCGTAATAATAATTTTGTGAAAGAGGAATAAATATGATAGAAAGGGATATTACTAGTTCAGTTAAAAGACTTAAAGCTTTAAATACTAGTTTAAAAGCAGTTGGAAGTAGTTATGAAAAAACTGTTAAAAATCTTGTGCAAATATTAACTAAAGATTCAATTATTAATAATCAAGAAAAAATGAATAATCTTAATAAAGAATTAAATAGTATTTTAAATAATGAAAAAGCTTTAATATTAGAAATAAAAGAAATAACTAATAATATAAATAGTAATATAATTAAAAAAATAGAAAATTCCCAAAATAAAATTATTAATGAATATAGAAATGTTTATAAAGGAATGAAAATAACTTTTGGATTAGATGGTCGTCCTATAAAAAAAGAAAGAGAAGAAATATATAATAATTTATGTTTATTAAAAGATATGTTTAGTAAGCCTGTAAATGAGATATGTATAATTAATGATATAGGAATTGTTGATAGTAAAGATAAAGAAAAAGTATTAGAATTAATAAATAAAACGAATATTTTTGAATTAGAAAACAATATTAATCAAAAATTAATAAAGGAATTAGAAAATTATTTAGATAGTTTAGCTAAAAAGATAAGTAATTATATAGGTATGTCAGGACTTCCGATTATAGAGTCTAAAGAAATAGAAGATAAAAAATGGGTTGTTTTAATTACAGATGAAAGAGAATGTAATTTAATTATAGATATTATGAAAATACTTAAAAAATCTAATCAAGATTTAGTTAATGTTTGGAATATTGCTGAGGTAGATAAAAGCCTCTTAAAAGACTTTAAAAGGTATGCGAATGGAACAAAATATTTTGCTAAATATATACCTAAATTAAAAGAAAATGAAGCTAAAATAAATGAGATAAAAAAAGATTTAAGTACTTTATTTAAAAGAGCAAAAGTAAAGGGAAAAACAATATTAGAAGAAGATAAAGAAGAATATCAATTATTAAATAAAGAATATTGTTATTTAGTAAGTGCTCAAGTCGCGGATGATTTAGTTATTTATAATGGACTTAAATTAGAGCCTAAATATTTGAGTAATTACAAAGAAACAGAAAAAGAGTTGCAATTATTAAGGAAAAATGCTACAATAAAGCAAGATGCAGGAGAAATTAAAAAAAGAATAGAATCTAGGGTGCAATCATTTAGTGATATGATGTCTAGTATGCATATATAGACGAAGAACAAGACGTTTAAAACTAACACTTTATAGAGAGTTAACAAAAGGTGGAAGTTAATAAGTTAGGTTTTAATAAATCACTTGGGAGTCTAATATTTGAAATAAGTAGGATATTACGCGTTATTCCCGTTAAGAATAAGAGAAAAAAATAAAGGTGGTACCGCGGGTAAAACTCGCCCTTTGGTTATCACTTTTTTTGTTTTAGAAAGGAAAATTGAGATGAAAAATTTTAAAGAATTAGATAAGAGAAGTTATGAAGAAGTAGAAAAAGATATTTTAACAAGTTGGGGTGAAGTACAAAAAATAAATGAAAGACAAATAGAAAATAGAAAAGATAGTCCTAATTTTGTTTTTTATGATGGCCCAGCATTTGCTAATGGCTTTCCTGGCTTACATCATATGGTTGCTAAAAATCTTAAAGATGCAATATGTAAATATAAAGTTATGAAAGGTTATAAAGTAATTAGAAAAGTTGGGTGGGATACTCATGGTCTTCCAATTGAAAATCATGTTGAAAAAAAACTTGGTATCTCTTCTAAAAAAGAAATTGAAGCTCTAGGAATTGATAAATTTAATTTAGAGTGTCGGAAAAGTGTTAGAGAAAATGAAGACGCTTTTACAGATTTAACTAATAAAATGGGACAATTTATTGATGTAGAACACCCTTATTTAACATATAAAAATGAATATATAGAAACTGAATGGTGGATATTAAAAAAATTTTTTGAAGAAGGTTTATTTTATGAAGGTAAAAGAGTAGTAGCTTATTGTCCTCACTGTGGAACAGGACTTGCAACTCATGAAGTAGCACAAGGATATGAAAATGAGCAAGTAACAACTGTTTATGTTCCTTTTAAAAAGAAAAATGAAGATGTTTACTTTCTTGCTTGGACAACAACTCCTTGGACTTTAGTGGCTAATGTTGCTTTATGTGTTAATCCTCTTGAAGATTATTCTTTGGTAGAATCTAAAGGTATTAAGTTTATCATGGGAACTAGTTTAGTTACTTCTGTACTTGGAGAAGAAGCTAAAATATTAGATACTTTTAAAGGTAAAACTTTAGAAAATACAGAATATGAACAATTAATACCAGGACTTAAGAGCGATGGTAAAGCATTTATTGTTACATGTGATTCTTATGTTACTATGAATGATGGAACAGGTGTTGTTCATATAGCACCAGCATTTGGAGAAGATGACGCGCGTGTTTGTGAAAATTATGGTATTAGTACTCTTAACCCTGTTGGAAAAGATGGTTGTTATACAGAAGGTTTATGGAAAGGCAAATTTGTATTTGACGCGAATGATGACGTAATAAGTTATTTAAAAGAAAATGGTAAATTATTTAAAAAACAAAAGATTATGCATGATTATCCTCATTGTTGGAGATGTCATACACCTTTAATATATTATTCTATGCCTAGTTATTATATTAAAGTTACAGCATTTAAAGATAAAATGGTGGAAGCTAATAAAAAAGTTAATTGGTATCCTGCTTATGTTGGTGAAAAAAGATTTGCTAATTGGATAGATGGAGCTAAAGATTGGAACGTATCAAGAAGTCGTTATTGGGGTAGTCCTATTCCATATTTTAAATGTGAATGTGGCTATACTCATATGGTAGGTTCAATAGAAGAATTAAGAGAAATGGCTACAACTAAGTTAGATGATAGCTTAGATTTACATAAGCCATATATAGATAATATTTATTTAAAATGTCCTAAATGTGGCAAGGAAATGAAACGCATACCAGATGTTTTAGATTGTTGGTTCGATTCTGGTTCTATGCCTTTTGCTCAATATCATTATCCATTTGAAAATAAAGAATTTTTTGAAACACAATTTCCAGCCGATTTTATATGTGAGGGAATTGACCAAACTAGAGGTTGGTTTTATACTTTAATGGTTATTTCAACATTTGTTAAAGGTTGTAGTCCATTTAAAAATGTTTTAGTTAATGATTTATTACTTGATAGTGAAGGTAAAAAAATGAGTAAAAGTCGTGGTAATATTGTTGAGCCATTTACTACTATTAAAGAATATGGAGCTGATACAGTAAGATTTTATCTTCCTTATGTATCTCCTGTTTGGACACCTCTTAAATTTGATATAGAAGGATTAAAAGAAGTATATTCTAAATTCTTTAATCCTCTTCGTAATGCTTATAGTTTCTTTGCTTTATATGCAAATGTTGATAATATAGATACTGAGATATGCGAAATACCAGTAGAAAAAAGAGAAGAAATAGATAAATGGTTAATATCTAAATATAATAATTTAGTTAAAAATGTAACGAATGATTTTGAAGAATATGATTTAAATAAAGTAGTTAAACATTTAACAAACTTTGTATCAGAAGATTTTTCTAATTGGTATATTAGACGTAATAGAAATAGATTTTGGGGTAGTACTTTAGATAATTCTAAAAAGTCTGTTTATATTACTACTTATGAAGTTTTAGTTGGGTTATCTAAATTAATGGCTCCGATTGTTCCATTTTTAAGCGAAGAAATGTATCGTGATTTAACAGGGAATGAATCAGTTCATTTAGAGAATTACCCAGAAGTAAATGAAAAGCTTATAAATCAAGAATTAGAAGAAAAAATGGATTTAGTAAGAACTTTAATTAGTATTGGACGTATGGTTAGAGAAGAAGCTAAAATAAAGGTAAGACAACCATTAAAAGAAGTAATAATCGATGGTAAAAATGAAAAGTTATTAAATGACTTAACATCTTTAATAAAAGAAGAATTAAATGTTAAAGAAGTTATATTTGCAAGTAATTTAAGTGAATTTATGAATTTTAAAGTTAAGCCTAATTTTAAAGTAGTAGGTAAAATATTAGGTTCTAAGATAAAAGATTTTGAAAATGCTTTAAATAATTTAAGTGAAGAAGATATAAATAAGTTAAATAATAATCTAGAAATTAAAGTTAATTTAAATAATGAAGAATTTAATGTAAATAAAGATTATGTAGATATTAGAATTACTTCTAAAGAAGGATTTAATGTTGGTATGGATAATAATAATTTTATAATCTTAAATACAGAATTAACAAATGACTTATTATTAGAGGGTATAGCAAGAGAAATAGTATCTAAAGTTCAAAATATGCGAAAAATAGAAAACTTTGATGTAAGTGATAGAATAACTATTGATTATAATGGAGAATATTTAAAAGAGGCAATTAAAGAATTTAAAGATTATATTCAAAATGAAACTTTAGCTTTAGAAATAAATTATAATGAAAATATTAGTAATAAAGTAGATATTAATGGTAATGAAGTTAATATTGTAATTAAAAAAGTAGTTGCTTAGTATAGCAATTATTTTTTTCCTATTGTATTTTTGTAAATTTTTTCGTATAATTATGTTATGAGGTGATGGCGTTAAAATGTGGATACTTTGGCTTATTGTAGTTATTCTTTTAACTGTAATTGAGGCAATGACTATAAATCTTGTTAGTGTATGGTTTATTGCTAGTGGGTTAATTAGTTTATTTGTTTCTTTTGCAGTAGATTCCTTTTATGTCCAATTTGGTATTTTTGTGGGACTTGGAATTGTCTTAATGCTTTTAACTAGACCTATTTTAGTAAAGAAATTTACAAGAGATGATGTTAAAACTAATTTAGATAGAGTTATAGGTATGGAAGGAATTGTTACTCATGAAATTACAAAATTTAAAATTGGAGAAGTAAAAGTTGATGGTAAGAGATGGAGTGCAATAAGTGATGAAAAGATTAAAGAAGGGGAGCATGTGATAATTGAGGCTATTGACGGAGTTAAGTTAGTAGTTAAGAAGGGAGAAGTATAATGGAGATATTTATTGTTCTTTTAATATTAGTAGCTATAATTATTATACCTAATATTAAAATTGTTCCTCAAGCAAGAGCGTATGTTATAGAAAGGCTAGGAAGTTATTATACAACATGGCAAAATGGACTTCATTTTAAGATACCTTTTGTTGATAGAGTAGCAAAAGAAGTTAGTTTAAAAGAGACAGTTAAAGATTTTGCACCACAACCTGTTATTACAAAAGATAATGTTACAATGCAGATAGATACAGTTGTTTATTTTCAAATAACAGACCCTAAGTTATATACTTATGGAGTAGATGCACCAGTATCAGCGATAGAAAATTTAACGGCAACAACACTTAGAAATATTATAGGAGAATTAGAGCTTGACCAAACATTAACTAGTAGAGATATTATTAATGGGAAAATGAGGTCAATATTAGATGAGGCAACAGACCCTTGGGGAATTAAAGTTAATCGTGTTGAGGTTAAAAATATATTACCACCTAGAGATATTCAAGAAGCTATGGAAAAACAAATGCGAGCTGAAAGAGAAAGACGAGAGAAAATTTTACAAGCTGAAGGTGAGAAAAAATCTAGTATTTTAATTGCAGAGGGAGAAAAAGAGAGTGCTATTTTAAGAGCTGAAGCACAAAAAGAAAGTCAAATTAAAATTGCCGAAGGAGAAGCAGAGGCTATACTTAGACTTAAAGAAGCAGAAGCTAAAGGAATTGAGCTATTAAAAAATGCTAAAGCAGATAGTGCAGTCCTTACTTTAAAGAGTTTCGAAGCTTTAGGAAAAGTAGCAGATGGACAAGCAACTAAATTAATAGTACCCGCTAATTTACAAGATATAGCAACTTTTGGTTCGACTATTATGGAGGTTATGAAAGATAAGAAGTAATACTTATCTTTTTAGATTATGGAAAAACATACTATTGAACCATTTTATAATGAATTTTCTAAAGTTTTAATATTAGGCTCTTTTCCAAGTATAACATCAAGAAATATGGGATTTTTCTATGCTCATCCCCAAAACAGATTTTGGCAAGTATTAGAAATTGTCTTTGATACAAAAATAGGTAAAGATATAGAAAGTAAAAAAGATTTCTTAAATAAATATAATATTGCTTTATATGATGTTTGTTTTGAATGTGAAATAAAAGGTTCTAGTGATTCTAGTATAAAAAAAGTTATTCCAACAGATATAGGGAAGTTATTAAAATCTAGTAATATTAAAAAAATATATACTAATGGTAAACTTAGTTTTAACTTATATAATAAATTAATTAAAGATAAAGTAAAGATAGAAGCTGTTAGTTTACCGAGTACTAGTCCTGCGAATGCAAAATATAAATTAGAAGATTTAGTTAAAGAATATAAAGTTATTAAAGAATATTTAGATAAAGTGTAAAGTTTGTGACAAAAAATTAGCTCTTTTATTAAGTTTTACTTTGAAGTTATGATGTTTTATGCTATACTGTTTTGTAGGGTGGATAGAATGTTTGAAAAGTTAAATAAATTAGGATATACAAAAGTAGAATTATTAATCGTTGTTGTTTTAGTGGGAATTGTCGCGTTTATTACAATTAATAAGACTTCTTATGCGTTTACAAGAGATGATGTGAGTGTCGAAAATGACATAAAAAATTTAATTGAAATGCAAGCAGAAGATTATGCATTAGACCATTTAGATTTGTTTAAAGATACTGATACTAATTATATTACAGTAGAGAATCTTGCCGATGAAGGTTATATGTATAAAAATGATAAAGGTCTTATTATTGACCCAACAAATAAAGATAAAACATACAATGATAATAAAATAAAATTAGAGTATAATAAAGATAAAAATAAAGTTGAAGCAACACTTATAGATTAAGTAGTCTTTTTTGTTTGGGAAAGTTAAAATGAAAATATTAAAATATAAAGCACTTAAAAATCATGAATATAAAATTATTACAGATAGTAATGAATATAAATTATATGATGATATAATTATTAAATATCAGTTATTATTAAAAAAAGATATTTGTGAAGTTGAATTTAATAATATTTTAAAAGAAAATAATTTAATTAAGGCTTATTATGTAGGAGTGAGTGCTATTACAGTTAAGCTTAGGACAGAAAAAGAAATGATTACTATTTTAAAGAAAAAAGGGTTTAATAATGAAGAAATAAAATATGCGATAGATAATTTAAGAAAAAATCATTTTTTAGACCATAATTTATATATAGAGGCATATATTCATGATATGTTAAATATGCATTTAATGGGAGAAAAAAAGATATATAATAATCTTTGTAATTTAGGGTTTATGAAAGAAGAAATAGAACCTTTTTTAAAGGCAGTAGATAAAAGTATATATCAAGATAAAATTAAAAATTATATAAATAAAAAAGTTAAGAGTAATAAAAGTAGTATTATGGAATTTAAAAGAAAGACTTTAAAAGAGCTAATAGATAAAGGCTTTGAAAAAGGAGATATTACTAATTATTTAGATAGTTTAGATATAATTGAAGATGAAGATATGATAAAAAAATTAGTTAATAAATTATATAATAAATATATAAATAAATATGATTTATATACTACTAAATTAAAGATTAAAAATTATTTATATCAAAAGGGGTATAATAATATTAATATAGATGATTATTTAGATATTAGTTAATAAATATCTTTTTAAATATATACTCGATGAAAGAATTATTATTTATTTTATTTTCTAGATATTTATTAAAATTATTTTTATTAATATTATCACTTATTATATCATTAAAATTGGGGTATAATTCTTGAACTTGAGTTTTAGTTACAGTATATGTATTACCACTGAAAGTAAAAGTTATTTTATTTATATTATCTATTAAAGCAAATAAAGATACTGTATTATATAATAAAGATTTTTCTAAATAATAATTATTATTTATATACCAGTCAGTAATATGATAATGAATAGTAAGTTCTAGATTAGTGCTATTTATTTCAATAACATAACCATATTCTGAGAGAGGTAAGTTATTTATTAAATTATTAGTATTACTATTATTACCTACATATTTATTTTTATATTTTATTATGTTATCTATTCCTGATTTATCTCTATTAAAAGGACTTATAGGGATATTATTTATGGTATATATTTTTTTAGTATCAATTATATAATATTCATTTTTAGTGTTTCTATTTAAGCGATAAACATTACATAAAGGGGATTTATACATGATTATTTTATCAGTAGTCTCTATAAGATAAGAAAATCTTGGAGGAACTTTATTTAAAGAGACATTAGAATAATCTATAAATATTAATAATGTAAAAATTATTATAAAATAACTTATGCTTAAAAATAATCTTTTAATAAGGGGCTTAATTTTATTAATATTTGCAAAACCAATCGTAGATATGATTAGACCTGTTATAGAGAGAACTTTACCCCAACTACTTTCACTTGGGTAAATTGTAAAAGCAATAAAAATTAAAATTAGACCAAAAAGCATAAGCATTTTAAAGATTAGCTTATTTTTTTGTGAAACTTTTTTATTAGAATAATCTATTGTATCAATAATATTTTCTTCTAGTTTTTTTTGATAAGATGATTTATCTACTATTTCACCACTTAATAAATCATTTACAGTAATATTTAATATTTGACATAAATCTAACATGATAGATGCATCAGGAAGACCTTTACCACATTCCCATTTACTAACTGCTTTAGAAGTAATTCCTAAATTATTTGCTAGTTCTTCTTGAGTTAAATTTTGCTTTTTTCTACAAGTTGCAATAAATTTTCCGATTTTTTCTTGATTCATAATTAACACCTCTTCAAGAAAAATTATATAATATTTAGACTTTTTTTTACACCTACAGTTAGTAGAGTTAGATTAAAAAAAGTAAACATTTAGTAGTTTACTTAAAAGTATAATAAAGATTTAAATATTATTTTTTTGAGAAATATTTTTAGTTACTATCAATATTAAATTCGGTTGTGAGATATAAAGTTTTTGTTTTATCCTTTTGATATTCATAATCAATTCCTTTAACAATTCTATATGTTCCTGTTTTTAATTTACCATAGGTATTTTCCCAATTAAGTTCAATTTCTTCTTTTTCACCAGGTTTTAGATGATATAAAGGTACAGTAAAATCTAGATTAACATTTATTACACGCCATTTACCATCTTTTTTAATTTCTATTGTATATGGAGTACTATAAGAATATTCTTTTTTACTACTATTATTAGTTAAAATAATAGTAGCACCTGTATCAGTTAGAGTTTCATCTTTAAGAGATAGGGTAACATCATTACTTGTAGATATTTCAATGGTACTTTCTTCTCCAATATAAGACTTTTCTAATTTATTACAACCTGTTATAATTAAAATTATTAATAGTATAGGTAATATTTTCTTTTTCATAAATTTTCTCCTCTCAAATTATTTTTTAAGACTAAATATAATACAAAATAAGCAAGGAATGACTGCAAACCCAGCATTAGCATTATTTATAAATACATAACTTGCTCCCATAAAAGTTAATATTATAAATAGAAGTGATAATATTCTAAATATTTTATCTTTATTCATAATCTACACTTTCTTTAAAAACCAATTTTTAATTTCAAACTTTTTCACTTACTAATTTAATTTTAACATATAAAATTAAAAAAAGAAATGGTAATCACTTCTTTTTAAGATTCTGTACTTTTATAAGCATTTATTAAATTATTCATATAACGACCATAAGCACTATCTAAATTACTATCAATAATATTTAATTCATATTTATCATGATAATATTTAATTGCGTCTGGTATTAAGCTTCTATTATTAGATAATTTATCTTCAGTAATAGCTTCTTTCATACTTTCTAAAGAGTCTTCATAACTTTTTTTAGTACCTGTTTTAGTTTTTAAAATAACATGGTAACCTAATTCGGTAGTAATTACTTCTGTTGAAAATTCCCCATCTTTTAGTTTACTTGCGGCTTTAACTAATTCATCATATTGACTATTTAATGAGCCAATGTTGATTTCTCCTAGGGAGCCTCCATTATCTTTAGAACCAGCATCAGCAGAGTTTTCTTTGGCTAGCTCGGCAAATTTAGTTGCAACATTTTCTTTACTTTCATTTTGTAATTCTTTAATTAAATCTTTTACTTTATCTTGGGCTTTTTTTTCGGCTTTTTCTTTTTCTTCATCTGTTGCGTCTTCTTTTACATCTGGTTCAATTAAAATATGAGAGATAGTCATAGATGGATAAACTTCTTTATCATAATAATCTTTTAATTCTTCTTCTTTAATATTATCTGTAACATATTTTTCTATTCCAGCATTTTGTAAATAACTTAAGTATAATACCTTTTTAAAAGCGTCTTCAGTTTGATAGCCATAGCTTTGAGATAGAGCATTTAAATAATCTTCTTCATTATCATAATTTGCTCTTATTTGTTTTAGATAAGCATCAGCATAATCATTTGCTTCATCTATTTTGTCTTTTAATTCTTTTTCATAAATATAATTATCTATCATATTCATAAGAGTATTTAATCCATAAGTATCTTTAATTTCGTTATATAATTCATTGGCACTTATTTTATCGCCACCTTTAAATTCTACAACAGCTTCATCGCCATTTGATAAAGTAGGAATTTTGCCACAGCCTACAAGTAAAATAGAACACATTCCAAGTAATAAAATCTTTTTTTTCATTTAATTTTCCTCCTAATAAATTAATTATAGCAACAACTTTTTAAAAATACAAGACTTTTTTACGGTATTTGCCCAGCACAAAAAAAGAAATTTAACGTACTATATAATGAAAAGACAAATAAAGGAGGAATGAATTATGAATAATTGCGGATGTGGTAATGGTTTAGGTGCTGCGATAATTTTAGTATTATTTATACTTTTAATAATTATTGTAGGAGCATTCATTTAGTCTTTTTTACCTAAGGAGGTGTCCCATGGGATGTTGTAGTAAAGGAAATTCCTCTTCCAATAATTGTGGTGGAGGTTTCGGCCTACAAAATAGTGCATTTTTAATAATTGTTCTATATATATTACTTGCGATAATTTTAGGCGGAATATTATTTTAAAGAGGATGTGCCTCTTTTTTATGTTTTTTGTGAGTATTTGTCGAAAACTTCTAAAAATAGGTCAAAATTGCAAAATAAAAAAGTATTTTGAGGGGGTCCGGGTAATATATTATATATGGAGGGACAAGTATGATTACAGAAGAAAACATTGATGAGTTAAATAAGAAAAAAGAAAAATATTTGTTAGCCGGGGATGCTTTATTTAAGTTTGTTTTTCAACATGAATATATTTTAAAAGACTTTTTAGATTCTTTTTTAGAATATATAAATATGCCTGATGAAGTATTAATATCAAGTGTTAATAGTCAGTATGAAATACCAGCCTTAAATAAATATTTACTTAATTGTTATTCTGATTTAGTTTGTATTCTTAAATCACAAATAATAATATCATTAGAGTTATATAATACTTTTAATAAAAGAGCATTTAATAAAAGTTTAAAATATACGTGTATGCTTTATGGTAATCAAGACTTTAAAAGTGATGTAAATGATGGTGGTAGTATTAAATATGAGAATATGAAAGAAGTTATGTCTATCAATTTAATAAGAGGTAACTATAAAAGAATGACTAAAGACATAGTAAATAGTTCGGAATTAAAAACAGATTATAATGAAATAATAACAGAAAATATAAAAATGATATTAATACGTATTGACCAAATAGAGAAAATACCTTATGATAAAAATGAAAAAAGATTTATAAGATATTTAAGACTAATAAATGCAAAGACAGTAGAAGAATTAATGGAATATGCGAAGGGAGATAGAATAATGAACGATGTAGTAGAATATGTTAGAGCATGGAGATTAGATAGTACTAAAAAGAATTATGAAAAATTTAAAGAAAGACTAATAAAAAAGGGAGAGACCCAAGGTATTAATCGTGGTATTAAACAGGGTATTGAGCTTGGAAAAACAGCTGGAATAAATGAAGAAAAGGCAACTATAGCTCAGAATATGTGTAATCGAGGTATGAGTATTGAAGATATTATAGCTATAACAGGACTTACAAAAGAAGAAGTATTAAAAATTATAAATTAATATACCATTATTAGATGATAACTTAAATTAAGCTATCTTTTTTAATTTGTGTAAATATAATGTAAAAATAAGTGCATGCGAACACTTAATTCTTTACAAAAAATATAAGTTCTGCTATTATTAGAATAAGCAGTGGTGTGGCTTTAAATGGGGGTAATCTTTATTTTTAGCCACTGTGGAAAGGATATTTAATGGTGATTATATGTTACATTACAGTGTACTTAAAAATGAGGCTATTAAATATTTAAACCTGAAAAGTGATGGAGTATATGTAGATGCAACACTCGGATATGCTGGTCATAGTAGGGAAATTTTAAAAAGAATAGGAAAGGGCTTTCTTTTCGCCTTTGATGCGGATACTCTAGCAATAAAGTATTCGCATCAATACTTATTAGAGGTAGGTAATAATTTTAAATTAATTCACAGTAATTTTATAAATTTAAAGAATGAACTCCTGAAAAATAACTGTGATACTGTTGATGGTTTTTTATTTGATTTAGGTCTTTCTAGTCCAGAAATTGATGATAAAGAACGAGGATTTAGTTTTATGCAAGATGCCGTCCTTGATATGCGAATGGATAGAACTAGCAAGATAGATGCTAAAAAAATTATTAATACCTATAAAGAAGAAGATTTAGCACGTATTTTTTATGAATATGGAGAAGAACAAAGAAGTAAGATAATTGCTAAAAATATAGTTAAATCAAGGAAAAATAAAGATATAGAAAGAACATTAGAATTAGTTGATATTATAAAAAATGCCGTCGGGGCAAATTATTTTTATAAAAAACACCCTGAAAGAGAAATATTTCAAGCTTTAAGAATAGAAGTAAATAATGAACTTGGGGCTTTAGAAAAAGCTCTTACAGATGCGATTATGATGCTAAATAAAGGGGGAAGAATATGTGTTATTACTTTTCATTCTTTAGAAGATAGAATTGTAAAAAGAATATTTAAGAAATATAGTGAAGTTATAGATATATATAAGGGAGAACCTAATATACCAGAAGAATATAAACCGTTAATTAAAATAATTAATAAAAAACCAATCGTGGCAAGTGAAGAAGAATTAAAAGAGAATTCAAGAAGTAAAAGTGCTAAAATGAGAGTTGTAGAAAGGATATGAGATAATGAGAAGTAAAAAAACTAAAAGAATAAAGTTTTTAAAAAGTGAAAAGCTTATGTTTGTTTTAGTTATTTTATTTGGATTTGTGATTATGCCTGCTTCTTGGATATATACTAAAGCTTTATTATCAGAAAGTAATATTGATTTAGAAAAAATAAAGAATAAAATAGAGACACAGAATAATACTAATGAAGCATTAAAAATGCAAATAGATGAACTTGCAAGTATAGATAATATTCAAAGTATAGCAAGTTCTTCAGGATTATCTTATAATAATGATAATATAAAAACAATAACAGATTAGAGGGTCGATATGAAAAGAAAGAATAACAAAATTAAAGTAAGTAAGTTTTTTATTTTAGTTTTTGTGTTCTTATTTTTACTTGCGATAATAAAGTTAGGTATTGTTGCTTTAAGTCCTAAAGTAGATGGAATAGATTTAACTCTTTTTGCAAATAGTAGAAATACACGTAAGAAAGTATTATATGCTAGTAGAGGGGAAATTTTTGATGTTTTTGGAGAAACTATTGCTAGTAATGCTAATTCATATACTTTGATTGCTTATTTAAGCCCTTCAAGAACAACAGACATAGAAAATCCTCAGCATGTTGTTGATAAAGAAAATACTGCGAAGGCTTTATCAGAAGTTTTAGGTATGGATTATGATTATGCTTTAGCACGTCTTAATACAGAGGGAGCTTATCAAGTTGAATTTGGAGTTAAGGGGAAAAATTTATCAGAAAATAAAAAACAAGAAATAGATGCATTAGAATTACCTGGAATAGATTTTGTTCGAGGAATAAAAAGATATTATAAAAATTCTAAGATGGCCTCTTATATTGTTGGATATGCTAAAAGTAATGATGAAGGTGAAATTACTGGAGAAATGGGAATTGAAAGTTACTATAATGATATTTTAAAGGGTGAAGATGGTTATAGTGAGTATCAAATTGATGGGGCAGGGTATCAAATGGGGGAGGCGTATACAAAGTCTCCTGTAAGTGGAGAAAATATTTATTTAACACTAGATTCTCATATTCAATTAATACTTGAAGATGCAGTTCATACTTTAGAGGACAAATATAATATGGCATGGTTTACTTTTTCAGTTATGGATGCGAAAACGGGAGCTATTGTCGGAAGTGCTTCTAGTCCTAATTTTAATCCTAATACGTTAGAAGGTTTAACTAATTATGTTAATCCCTTAGTAGGTTATACTTATGAACCTGGTTCTACAATGAAGATTTTTTCTTGGCTTGCCGCGATGGAAAATGGTGTTTATGATGGGAAAGAACAATTTTTATCAGGAACTATTAAAGTAGGAGGAGCAACAATTCAAGACTTCAATGGTGGTGCCGGTTGGGGTATGATTGATTATGATACCGGTTTTGCTTATTCTTCAAATGTTGGGGCAACTTATTTAGCTAAAAAATTAGGAAGTAAAAAATTAAGAGAGTTTTATGAATCTTTAGGATTTGGAGATTATACTAATATTGAACTTCCGGGAGAAGAAAAAGGTGTTTTAAGACTGACATATGAATCTGAACTTGCAACAGCTTCTTTTGGACAAGGCATTACGACAACTCCAATTGAAACTTTACAAGCCTTGTCTATACTTACTAATGATGGAGTTATGTTAAAGCCTTATATAGTTGATAAAATAGTTAATGAAAATGGTGAGATAACTTATCAAGGGAAAAGAACAGAACTTGGGAAAAAAGTTTCTAGTGAATCAATTAAAAAAATGCATGAACTTATGTATAATGTAGTTTATAAAGGATTATCTAAAATGTGGAGACCATCAAATGTTGTTATTGCAGGTAAAACAGGAACAGCCCAAATAGCTAGTCCAAATGGAGGCTACTTAACAGGTGCTCAAGATTATGTCCGTAGTTTTGCAGGCTTTTTCCCTTATGAGGACCCTAAATATATTATATATGCATCGGCAAAACAAATAGATGGAGGAGCAGAAGCCGTTGCAAGTGTTGTAAGTAAGGCAGTTGAGAGTATTGCTAGTTATTCTAATATTAGTAATAAACCATCAGAACTTGATATGTCCCAAATAATAACTTTAGATAATTATATTAGTAGTGATGTTAAAGAAGCTGTCGCGGATTTAGAAAATCTTGATTTAGATGTGGTGGTCATAGGAAAAGGAGAAAATGTTATAAGTCAGTTTCCAAGAGTTAATACTGAAGTATTAAAGGGAAGTAAAGTATTTTTGCTGACATCTAATAAAGAATATATAATGCCTGATATTAAGGGTTGGTCCACGAATGAAGTTATGAGTTTTTGTAATTTAATAGGGCTAGCATATAAATTTAATGGTTATGGGTTAGTTTCTTCGTTTAATATAGAGCCTAATACGGTTATTAATTTAAATGATAAATTAGAGATACAATTAGAATAGATTTATGTTTTAGGTCCATACTAAGTATGGGTGATATGATGAAAAAAGTTAATGCTTATTTTAAAGGAGCAACAGGAAAAGAAGAAAAAATGGATTATTTAAAGTATGGACTATTAAATGACAGGGGTTATGATTTTGCAAGTTCTGTTATAAATAAATATAATGAAGATAATATAACAAAGTTAAAATAAGAATTTAGCTTGAGAGAAATCTCGGCTTTTTTAATTTTTTAAAAATTAAAAATGATAACTTTTTTTAAGTTATCACCCCTTAATGTGCAAGCACCATAACTTTTAACGCATTTTATAAATCTTTTAATTTTTCAAAATCTTCTGGTAAAAACATATATTTCATAAATTCCTGTTTTGTTATACTTTTGATTTTACTACTATACTCATCTATAAGTTTTGATATATTATCTATAAATTTAGAATAGCTATCTTTATCAGTAAAATATTTTATACATATTAATGCTGCAAATAAATCTTTTTTACCTTGAACATAAATATTTGAGTTTTTTAATAAATTAAATTGATGATGATATTTTGTTGTTCTAATATTTATCTTATTATGAATAAATCCAAATAATTTATCATCATGGCAACAAATATTTCTATAAGTAAACGCATTGTGCTAGTTGAAAGATAGGATATCAGAAATGTGTGTATTTCCACCATTTAAATAGGTAAGTAAATTGAA
>CANQTE010000013.1 GCA_947626695.1 uncultured Bacilli bacterium
TATAAGGTATCTAGTGTTTTAGTTCACATTTCATTAAAGTTCACTTTATCAATAAAATGTGAATATTCACATTTTATCGAATTGTTCTTCAATTATATAATCATAGTTTCCATGTAAACTATGTAATAATTTGGCTAATTCATACCTTGAATCGCCATAAATATCAAACGTTCCGAATTTTCCTCGAGGGTCAATTAATTTAACAAAAGAATTATTAGAATCTATTAGTATGTTACTAAAACACAAATCACCATGAATAATTCTAAATTCATTTATATTAAATAATTTATTAGGTATTTCATTTTTTAATATATTAATTATTTCATTAAGTGATAAATATTCCTTACCATTAATATAAAATGATAAATCAAAAAATCTTTTAAAATGTTCTATTTCTTTTAATTTATTTAATCTATGGATTGTTTTATCTAAATACATGATTTTAAGAGATTCAATTATATTTTTATCTTTTACAGTATATTTACCAAAATCTTCATAAATAAATTTAATCTTTTTAAATATATAATTCCAATCCTTTTTGTCTATATCACTATATAGCATTAATTCATGAAGTGTGTGATAAGAGTAATACTCCATATAAATATATGGATTATTATAATCAGTAGAATAAGAGAAAATTCTTGGACTTGCATACTCTAAATTTTTAGGAAGTTTAAGATACCATAAAATCTCACCTATAAATTTATCTTTATCATTACTAGTTTTTTTTAAAATAGCTCTGTTTTCATCTATTTCTATATGATTAAATTCCCTAGCTTTTACTCCAAGTTGAGCATTATAATATTTGTCTTGATGGCCTATATCACACCATGAATTAGTTTTAACTGCTTTTAATTTATATTTTTGATTATACTTAAGTAAGCTTTCATAAAATGAATCCATGTTATTATTTTTAGTATTTTCTAAACACTCTTTAAAATAATCAATATCTGAAAAACTAAAAACTCCAACAAAGCATTTTTTTAATTGTAAATCCTTATTATTTATTTCTTTTTTATCTGTTATTGATTTAATTCCGTTTTTATTTTCCTCAAAAAATGTCCAATCACTTGAAGATGTTTCCTCAGAATAATAAAAACCATTTAAAGGTAAATTATTAATATCTTCAAAAACAAGTGTATCTCCAAAATTAATAATAATTCTTGATAAATCACTATTATTTTTTACTTTATTTATTCCGGCAAGTATAGATTGTCCTAAATCTTTTAAAGATTTCAATTTTATTAAGTTTGCTTTTATTAACTTAAATTTATTTAAATATTCCTCAAATTTATAACTGTTTTCATATGATACAATATATATATTTTCAGAATCTAAATATTGGTCATATAATCTTTGCAAAACTGTTTTAGATTCTATAGGATATAGTGCTGATGGTAATTCTCCTAAACTACGCATATTTTCAGGTATTAACTTAGCACTAGGTATTATTAAATTATAGTCTTGTTTATTATCTTTTTTCATCCTATCACTTCTTTCATACTGTTAAAATTATATCATATACTTGCTTTAATCTTCAACTCTTTAATTAGCTTAATTTATTATTTTTTAACATATATATTTTATTTTTAATTTTTTTAATATCTCAGTTATTCCTATAGAAGCAAATAAAGTAATAACTAATCTAGTAATAAATAGTAAAGATAAACCTAATAAACTAGATAAATACTTACTTAATAATAAATTAAATAAGAATATTATTATATAATTTAATGGGTCTGAATATAAATATATACCAAAAGAACACTTATTTATTGTTTCTAAATATTTATTAATATTGCCTTTTTTATTTATTAATTTCAAACAAAGCATATATGTTATAGAAATACCTATAAGAGCAAGTGGAAAATCTAATATTTTCTTTATTATTTTTAAAATTATGTTACTATCAAAATTAATAAAATTAAAACATATTAATATACATAAACCAATTATTAAATATAAATTTATTTTTTTACTATTATTTATTTTATCATTTATAATAGCTCTTTTATCTTCAAAATAAAAACCTATCATAAAATATATTAAATAATGAAAAACCCGGTAAATTATATTAATATCTATAACATTACTAATTATATTAAGTGCTAAAAATATTAATAATATATATTGTTTTTTTATATTTTTATTTATAACTAAATATACTACTATAAAAATTAAAAATAATGTTGGCAAAAACCATAAATGAGTATTTCCCTGAATCAATAATTGACCGATAATTATATCTTTAAAAATATTCTTAGAATTAGAAAAATAACCTGATATATACTTAATTGGTACAGAATATAATAATGTAACAATTATAAATGGCATTATTAATCTTTTTAATTTTGCAATTATTAATTCTTTTAAATTAACATATTTATTTTTATTTAATTGATTTTTAAATAAAGCACCACTTAATGCAATAAACAGTGGCATATGGAAAGTATATATAATATTTCCTAATAAAACTGTTAAATTATAAAATAGTTTTGTTAATAAATTCATATTTTCCAATTTAAAATTTAAGGTTACCCCCCCCCCATAAGAAAAAATGGAATAATAAAGGCAATGACCTATTACAACTAAAATAACAGCTATTATTCTTACCATATCGTATTCTAAAATTCTCTTATCTTGTTTCTTCATTTTCTTTTACCTCTTTCTTTATAAATTTTTTTATTATATTAATTCCTTCTAAAATCAAATTATCTTTCATGACATAAAGAATAGATAAATAAACAATAACAGATACTAAAAATTGAACAATAATTGAAATAAAATTATTTTTAATTAGAGACCCAACAAATAAACTTATTACAAACATCACAATAGATGCGATAAAATATTTATAAGATATTTTTATGACATTTACAATATTTATTTCTTTTCTAATTAAATAAAATTGAACTCCAGTTACAGTAAATTCAGCAATTACTGTTGCTATCGCAGCCCCAATAGATTTTAAATAGCTTATTAATATTAAATTAAATACAAAGTTTGTTATAGCTCCACATACAACTGAAATAGTAAATTTTTTTTGTTGTTTAGTTGGTATTAAATATTGTGTTCCTATCACATTACTAAATGCTATAGCAAGAATTATAGGACTTATTAAACTTATTATATAAATAGCCTTTTCAAATCCTGCACCATAAAAAATAGGAACAAATTTTTTAGATATACTTATTATGCCAAACATTAAAGGAAAAGCTAAAAATGTAACGAAGGCAAAAGAATTATTCATATAATATTTAAGTTTTTCTTTATTTCCCTTAGCATAAGTATTCGCCATGCGAGGAACCATTACTGTACCTAAAGAAGTTGCTATAGTTAATAAAAATTTAACTATTTTTTGCGATTGTTCATAATAACCTACTTCTGCTTTATCAGAGACTATTGCTCCAATCATAGTTTTATCTAATACAGTATATATTTGAATTGCTATTTGAGGAATAAATAGTCCAACAACAGGCTTAAAATGTTTTTTTACTTCTAATTTTTTAATATTCACTTTTTCTATATATTTAGGTAAATAAAACCATGTCGATAAATTACCAAAAAAAGTAGAAAATACGTAAATATAAAAATATATATTTAAATCTTTTTGTTCTTTAACAAAGAGAAAAATACATATAATACTTATTACTTTTACAACTATGTTTCGCATAATAACTTTTTTAAATTCTTCCAATCCTTGAAAAAACCAACTAATATCTAAAGCATTCGCCAATATTTCAAAGACTAGTATTTTATAATAAGTTATATAGCTTCCTTTAAGACAAAAGAATAAATAAAATAGTAATAGAGAACTTCCTAAGGTAATAGTTCGCATAATTATTATTTCAAAAAAAGTTTTACTTCGCTTATAACTATTTTCTTGAACATAAGCGATTTCTCTTTGAGCATACATAGCAACTCCTAAGGAGCCAAACAAAATAAAATAAGTTGTTATTGATAAAGTATAACTGTATATTCCTATTTGTTCTGCACCTAATACACGTGATAAATAAGGTGTAGTTACTAAAGGAACAATTATTACTATAAGCTGATAAATTAAATTATATATATAATTTTTAGCTATGTTATTTTTCTTTTTTATTTTTACCACCTCTATAAAATTAAAGTTCTAATTCTAATGCTTTCTTAATTACATCATCCATATCGTAATATTTATACTCGGCAAGACGACCGCCAAATAAAACATTTTTTTCTTTACTTGCTAATTTCCTATATTTATCTGCTAATTCATTGTTTTTATCGTCATTTACAGTATAATATCTTTCCATACCATTTTTATAATCGCTCGGATATTCATAAGTAATAACTGTTTTTGAACTACTAGTATTTTCAAAATGTTTATGTTCAATTACTCTTGTATATTCTACTTCATGACCAGTGTAATTAACCACTGCGTTGCCTTGATAATTTTCTATATTTAATATTTTAGTATCAAAAACCAAACTACGCCACTCAAGTTTTCCTAAAGAATAATTAAAATATTCGTCTAATGGACCTGTATAAATAATTTTTTTAGCAATACTTTTACAATAATCTATATTGTCAAAATAATTAGTATTTAATTTTACTTCTATATCATTTAACATTTTTTCAACTAAATTTGTGTAACCTCCAACAGGAATACCCTGATATTTATCATTAAAATAATTATTATCATAAATTAATCTAACTGGAAGTCTTTTAATTATAAATGCTGGTAATTCTTTACAATCTTTATTCCATTGCTTTTCTGTATAGCCTTTAATTAATTTTTCATATATAGTTCTTCCTACTAAAGATATTGCCTGTTCTTCCAAATTTTTAGGTTCTCCTGTTATTTCTTTTCTTTCTTCATTGATATGTTTTAAAGCATCTTCTGGAGTAAAAACATCACTCCAAATTTTAGAAAAAGTATTCATATTAAAGGGAAGATTATAAACCTCATTATTAATTCTTGCAATTGGACTGTTTGTATAACGATTAAATTCTACAAAAGAATTAACAAAATCCCATACTTCATTATAATCAGTATGAAAAATATGAGCACCATATTTATGAACATTAATTCCCTCAATATTTTCTGTATAAACATTTCCGCCGATATGATTTCTTTTATCAATGACTAACACTTTTTTACCTAATTTTTTTGCTCTATAAGCAACTGTTGCTCCAAATAAACCAGAACCAACAATTAAATAGTCATATTTCATTTTTCCACCTCATTTAATACTTTTTCTAAAACTTTTAAAGTATAGTAACCACTTCTTACTTTTTTACCAATTTCCATAGCATTTTTCTTTTTTATTTCTAAATCGCTAAAATCTAAACTATTAATATCATATATATTATCTATCAAATAACCAATATTGTTTTTAGTTACAAATTTAGCTACCGCTGATTTTCTCCAAACAATAACTGGCAGATTAGCAGCTAGATAACAAGATAATTTATGTGGATTGTTATATTTAGTATAATGTTTTAAAAATTGATTTTCATCATCCGAATTATATTTTCCATCCCAAACAAGTCCTATATCTCCAGTTATGGAATTCATAACATCGTCTGCATTGTATATTCCTTTATATTTAATTTTTTTATTTATATCTTTATCTGTTCCTTTACCATATATATTAATATTAAAATTCATTTTGTTTTCTTCTATTTCATATAAAAACTCTGATTTAATTTTACTTAAATTCCCAGCATATATAATGTTTTTCTCATTTTTCTTTATTACTTTATCTTTTTCTTTTTTTGCATTGCATAGGTAATCAAAGCACTCTAAAATATACAATTTTTCTTTTGGTACTCCTTGCTCTATTAAAAACTTTTGCATTATCTCATTATGACAAATAACATATTTTGCACTATTAATAATAGCTATTTCTTTTTTTAACTTCTTTGGTTTAAAATCTCTTAACCCATTTATATCATGTATAAATAAGATTACTTTTTTAGACTTTAATATTTTAGAACAAAGTGCAGGTAAAAAAAATGGGTAATCAAAATAATTGCTTTGAATAATATAATATTTTTTATTACTAGAAAAAATTAAATAAATAAATCTTTTTAAGGTACTTATAGCTTTTCTAGTTATAGTTAATAATTTATTATTTGAAATATAAAGATTCACTCTTTTTTCTTTAAAATTATATTTATTAGTTATAATTTTAGATATGTCAAGCGGAGCTTTTGCTCCAGCTCCTACGACGACACAAATGTTGTATGATAATAATTCTACTTGTATCTTTTTATTTTTTTCCATAATGCTTTACTCCTTTATTGTTTTTGATTTATCATTATAAAAACCTATTGCTACTAATATTAATGGTAATGCTACTGCTTCATGTCTTACCCATGAACCAAAGTCAGGTTCAAATGTTGCAGATGCAAATAAGAAACCTACAAATAGAAATAAAGCAATATTTTGAACATAAGAATTTCGCTTTAAATTTTTAAATGATTTTAAAAATAGTATAGATAGAAAAATTTGATATAAAGCATATATTGAATATGATAAACCAAATCTAAACAATTCAACAGGAAACAGCATCCTAATAAGTAATAATAAATAGTCTATAGTTGCTATAAGTTGATTGCTACTTCTAAATATTCCAGATAAGTCTGTTTTTGCCTTTGTTACTCTCGAATTAAAATATGTGAATTGACTATAAATTTCTGGTAATATTGCTTTACTTATACTAAGCATTACAAAATATGTTAACCCAAATAATATTATAATTTTTAATAAGTCTTTATATGAAACTTTTTTCTTATTAATTATAAAAATATGAAATATAAAGTATGCTACTATAGAAAAGCCTAAAAATAAAATATAATAATTTCTAAAAGTAATTATACTTAAAGCAATTATTAATAATGACATAAAGAATTTCGATTTTTCTTTTATTCTCTTAGATGTTAAAATACAAAATATTAACACAAAATATAACATTTGAATAGGTTCTTTTGCTAAACAAAAATCCCAAATATTTAATACTGCTACTGACATACATAAAAATATAAATTCAAAAATAGATAATTTATTTTTTAATTTAAGAATTATGGCTATAAACATTAAATTCCACAAAAAGGTTATAAGTATTTCATAATCTATTGTTGTTGATAATCCTAAAAATTTGAAAAGCTGAAAAATAGCATTGCTATTACTTATACATGCAGCTTCTCCAGTTGAAAGTGAGAACACTACTGTAAAATGTGCTAAATTTTCATTAATTGCACGAAGCATGCTATACCCAACACTCATATCAACTAAAGTAGCTTTTAAAATTGTATGTCTAATAATTTTTGCTAAAATAACTATTATTAAATATATTAATAAAATAACACTAGTATTAATTTGCTTTAATTTTTTATTTTTTTCTTTCATTTAACTATAACGCCTTTCTGATTTTTTCATAATTTTTATTTTATTCGTTTAAATAAAAATCAACTAATTTCTTCGCAGTATCTTCTACAAAATACCCTGCCTTTTTTAAATTTTCTAAATTATCTTTTCTCGATAAATCAGATTTAAGTATTATATTTGCCCAATCTTTAGGACTATCATTTAATGATATAAATTTTACACTATTCGTAATCTTCACTTCATTTGTTATAACATTTTTTGACATAAAACAAGGAAGGCCTGAAGCTTGAGCTTCTATACCAACAACTGGTAGTCCTTCATAAAGTGAAGCCATTATAAATATATCCATTGCTTGCATATAATCATTAACATTTGATTTAAACCCTGCAAATATTACTTTATCATTTAAATCTAAGTTTTTTACTTTATTTCTTATTTCTTCTTCTAACTCTCCTTGACCTATTAATAATAATTTACTATTAGACTTTACTTTTTGTATTTCATTAAAAATATCTATTAAAAATAAATGATTTTTTTGATTACTAAATCTTCCTACATTACCAATAACAAAATCTGTTTCTTTTATATTTAATTCTTTCCTTATTTCGTTTCTTATTTTTTCATTATATTTAAATTTTTCTATATCAATTCCATTATGAATTACTCTTACTTTACCATTTTGAACTGCCTTTTTACCAAATAACCATTCTCCTGCAATATTAGCACAAGCAAAATAATCCGTTGCATATTTTTTTAATTGTTTTTTTAATAAATCTCCAATTATTTTTTTAAATTTATTTTTAGTTTGAAAATTTACGTTATGGGAGTGAGCAATTCTAACAGGAATACCATATCTTTTAGCATATTTTAATACTATATAATTTTTACTTGAAGAGTGTAAATGAACTACTTTATAATCATGATGTTTCTTAAAAAAATTATTTAATTCTTTTTTATATTTAAGAAAATCTGCTGGTTTTCTTAACCAAACACCTTCTAATTTATAAACATTGCAACCCATATTTTTTAGTGTATCTTCGCCATCATAATGATTGCCATCATCTAACACTAAAACATCTATACTTATTTTATTAAAATCCATTTTTTTTAAATTTTCTATTATGAATTTTTGAATACCACCTATAAGCATCCTATCAACAAAATATAAAACTTTTACTTTACTCATTTTTTAATCACTCTTTCAATTTATAAATTTATTTTTAATTTAATGCGGTTATCTCCTTAATTATTTTATATAAGATACAATAAATTCTGAGTTTTGCTTTTTCACTCTAAACATTTTTTTTGACCTAAAAATTTAACTTTATTTACTAAAATTTATATCACTCAAACCATCTTTTCATTTGAGATAAGTGCCTTTGAAAAAAACTATACATTCCTGTGATGCTAAGAAATTTTCTTATTAAACTATTAAGACGAGTTTTTATATTAATTGGAAAATATGAATTTATCAAATTATCGTCGTTAATATTTTCAAAAAATTTATCTCTTAATTTATTTTTATTTACACTATGGGTCATTTCTTTAACATTTTTTATTGCTATATCAATGGGTATTTCTTTTAATTTAATATTTTCGAGTTGATTTAAAAACTTTAATCCTTTTTCAGACTGAATAAGAATACGTGTTGTGCCTAAATCGTCGTCAAAATTTTTATCAATATCGCCTATATTAAAACAATCCCATATTGTAATATCACTAACTCTTTTTTTAGTTTTAAATTGACAATTATAACAACTAGGTCTTACAGAATAATCACCAAAAAATGCTCTTAAATAAGGGTCAGTATCTACTCCTTCACTATAAGTACCATTATTAGTTTTAATTGTAATCATAGGGTATTTATACCCATATTTACTCTTATCTCTAAAATTAATATCTAAAATTTTAGTAGCAGACATTTTTTTTAAAATATAATTTTTATATTTTTCAAAAAACAATGGTGAAGGAACAGAGTGACACATTATATCAATTAATAATAAATTTTCATAATCTTTATTTAAATAATTTTTTAATCCTGCTATTTGACACGGTGTTCCGCTATAACATACTAATTTACCTAAGTCCAAATTATTTTTAACTTCTTTAAAAGTATTGCCTAAATCGCTTTGTACATATTTACTTTTGCGAAATTTTTTTAATTCCTCCTTAGTTTTAGCTTTATCATGTTTGACAATAAAATTTTCGTCGAAAGCTGCCCCAAAAACAATTCCCTTCTTTTTAATTATTAATTCTCCAATTGCAGAATAAAAGCCACCTGATGTAGAATTTTTTCTACACTCTTCATTTTTATTTTGAAATATAAAACTTTTCTGCTCAAAAGTATTATTTAACTTTTTATTCAAAATAGGACATACTTTTTTACAAAGTCCACAATTAATACATTTATCTTCATTAATATGTGGATATAAAAAACCTTCATTATCTGATATCATTTCTATTGCATTTTTAGGACATATATTTTTACAAGCACTACAACCACAACAAGTACTTTTATCTTTAATATCAATGTGCTTTATCACTTTTTTTACCTCCCAAAGAATTTAACAGCCAATCTTGTGATTCTTTTCTAAATTTATTTAGATTATTATTTACTTTATCAAAATCTATTTTATATTTTAACACATCTTCGATATTTTCTAAACCTGTTAAAATTCTTTCTTTATTAATACCTGCGATATTTAATAAAGAATCTAATCTAGAATTAGTAGAGCCTTTAACTTTAGAATTATATCTCCTAAAATTAAAGAATATTTTATTATAAATAAGAGAAAAAACTGTTCCATGAAAAGAATCTGTACAAATATATTCAGCATTCTTTATTAAATTTAACCATTCTTTAGGGCCTATATCATATGGAATAATATCTGCATATATATCAGAATATTTGACATATTCGTCAGCATGATTTAATGATACTATTTTAAATCCTGTTTTTTCTCTTAGCCTTTCAGCAAACTTTCGATGTTCAATATTATTACCTAAAAAATAACATAAAATATATTTATCTTTTATTATTCTTTCTTTAGTAGCAATTTTATTCCAATCTTCTTTAGTAAGTAATATAGTTGGGTCGCATACTAATTTAGCATTTTTATTTGTTATATCTTTAATTATTTTTAAGCCACTTTCTTCTCTTACTGACAAATGATTAATTTTATTTAAAAATATACTATATTTATCATAATATTTTTTAGGAATATTTGATACTCCAAAACTTGTAGCATAAGATATCTTATTAATATCATCTGGTACCCAATTTAAAGTATAATAATCCGCGATAACATTTACTGGTAACCAAAGTTGGTCGCTTCCAACTATTACAGAAGAATAATCTTTTTTAGCTAAAGCATTTAATTCTTGATAATTTTTAGTAATAATAGATAAATTAAAATTATTTCTAAATTCTTGATATTTATTATTTCTAATATTAATGTTATTTCTTAATTTTTTATTTAATTTAATATCAAACTTCATTTTAACCATACCTAATTTAGATTTAATAAAATTAAAGTTAAATATTTGAGTTAAATAATACTTTTTTTTACCATTAGAAAAGTCTTTGTTATGAGATATATCAATAGTTTCATTAGAAATATTATTATTATCTAAAAATATTTTTAAAGCATATGCTTGTAATATACTACCATAATTATTTTTAAAATAACAAGAAACAAGACCAACTTTTTTCATAAATTTTCCTTTCTATTTTATTTTTTTAATAATTTTTTCTGATGCAAATTTTAATAAATTTGCGATAAAAAATGTTAAACATAACGTTATAAATGCTTGTATAATCCATTTAGAAGAAAAATTTTGAATAATAATAACTGGGCCAACGCAAAAGATATAGTGAACTATATAAACATAGTAAGATATGCCATCAAGATAATTTACTATCTTTTGAGGTATTTGTTTAAATTTAATACTCATAATAAATTTAAACATAGATATCGCAATTATTAAATGTGTTATTAATACAATACAATTATTATATAACAATGTATCATCAAAATATTTTTTTGCTATTAAACGAATTATACAACATAAAAGCATTAAAAATAATAATTTAAACTGCTTAAAGATTGTGCTGTTTGTTTTAATATCATAAAACGAACTGTAAAAATATGCAATTATATAAATTAATACATAAAATATATACCTTGCCATTTGGTCATTTACAAAACACATTATTGCAAAAATGCCTAAAATACTTATGATAAACATTGCAATATTTCTTTTTACACTTACCGAACTTTTTATTTTCTCCAAAAATGGAGTTAATAGATAACATATTAAGATTATTGAAATAAACCAAAGATGTTCAACACCTAATACCCCCCCCCTAATATTTGTACATTAAACAAATAATATAGATTGTTTAAATAATTTATATTACTGCGAAATATTAAATGTAATATATTTACTACCACTAACCACAAATAAACTGGAATACATATTTGAGCAAATTTTCTTTTTAGCCATTTTTTGTTATCTTTGATTATCTTTTTTCCATACAGGTAGCCAGAAATTAATAGGAATACGTAAACTCCTACATTGAAAAATTGGTCCACCCCATATGGTAATTTAAAATGACACAAAAGAATCGAAAACATAGCTATAATTCTTATTATTTGAATATTTAAATTTCTAACTTTCATTTTAATTCCCCCACTAATTCTAAATACTTACTTACTAACTTATCAGCCTCTTTATGAATATTAAACCCTTTTTTAGTTAAAATATCTGTTGTATCTTTTCTCTTAAAATTCTTAATATTTTTATTAATAACCTTAGCCCAAGATTCAGGAGCATCACTTAAACTCATAAAGAGTGCTGTATTTAATACTTTAGTTTCTTTAGTCATTTCATCTGATAAAAGACATAATAAACCTGATGCTTGTGCTTCTATTCCAACTACTGGTAACCCCTCATATAAAGACGGCAACAAAAATATATCTATTGCTTGATATAATTCATTTACATCTTCTCTTTGTCCTAAAAATTTAACTTTATTTTCTAAATTTAATTTGTTTACTTTTTCTTTTATTTCTTCTTCTAAAGGACCTTGTCCTATTAAAAGTAATACTGTATTATTATTTAATTTAGTATATTCATTAAATATATCTATTAAAAAATCATGATTTTTCTGTTTAACAAATCTTCCTATATGACCTATAACTAAAGTATCTTTATTTATATTTAATTCTTTTCTTATCTCATTTCTTATTTTTTCATTATATTTAAATTTATCTATATCTATAGCATTATTTAAAACGTAAATATTTCCTTTATTAAATTCTTTTTCTCCAAATAACCATTTTCCAGCATATTCACTACAGGCAAAATAATTATTAGCAAAAGTTTTAGAGAAAGGTTTTAATATTTGTTTTAATAAATTCTTTTTCCATTCTTTTTTATTACTAGTAGAATGACTATGAGCTATTCTAATAGGTATATTTGCTTTTTTAGCAGCATATAATGGGAAAACAGATAAAGTATTAATATGAGAGTGTACTATTTTATAATTATTCTCTTTAAATATTTTTTGCAAACTTTTTTGATATTTAAATACTTTTTGATATGGGGGAATTAAAATTACTTTTCCACCGAGTTTTTCTATTTCTTCATAGGGAATATTAGTAGAATCATTATCACAGAAAAAATCAAACTGTATTTTAGTTCTATCTATATATTTGTAATAATTCATTAATACTGCTTCCACCCCCCCCTCCTAGCCATTTTCCAACTATTTGGGCAATACGTATAGTTTCCATTATTCAGCACCTTTTCTTAAAAAAACAACTTTAAAAGTTTTTAAAAATATTTTCATATCTAATCTTAAACCTTGATTATCAGAATAATGAGACTCTAACTTACATCTTTTTTTAAAACTAGTATCACTTCTTCCTGATACTTGCCAATAACCAGTTATTCCTGGTTTTGTTTTAATAATATTATCATAATATTTTCCCATATCTTTTCTTTCTCTTGGCAGGTATGGTCTATTACCTATTACAGACATATTACCTAGTAAAACATTAATAAATTGAGGCATTTCGTCTATAGATGCTTTTCTAATTATTTTACCCATTTTAGTTACGCGAGGGTCATTTGCTAATTTCTTATTTATTTTATATTCTTTTTTTATTTTAGCATCCTTTAGTAATTCATTTAATACGGCATCAGCATTAGGTATCATAGTTCTAAACTTATATAATTTAAATAATTTACCATCTTTACCAATTCTTTCTTGGGTATAAAAAATAGAATTAAAGTCTTTATGGAAAATATAACTAATTTTAATAATAAATGAGATAGGTATTAACATTATTACTCCAAGTAAACTACAAAATATATCAAAAGTTCTTTTTATAAATAAATATATTAATTGTTTACAGCTTTTACTTATTTCTTTTATTTTTGATTCTACTATTAACTCTAAACCGTTCATATACTGCACCTCTATACAAAATTTATCTTAACAGATATAGTATATCATGTTAAGAAATAAACTTAAAGTTTTTTTTAAAATTTTTTTAAGAAAAACTACTTACTTGAAAAAATAAGTAGTTTTAAAATATATTATTATATTCATTTATGTGAAGTGTTACTTCATATTATAAAGATAATTGAACAATTTTAGACAAAAATTTATTTAAATTAGTATTTTCTTTTTTAATTTGTGAAGCAGTACTTCGTATAAAAAGAAATAATAACTACTATTTTAAAGATAATATTTCTTTTTTGGTTAGATGGGCCTATGTTCTATACTTAATTTTTTATTTAAGCATGTTTTTAGCTATTATAGAGCTTTTTTAATACTTCCTTCAAACTTTGTTACTTTAGGATGTTTATTTAACCCATATTCCATTATTTTAGTGCCTTTACATATTTCTTACCTTTATTAATCTTTACAATTTAATAGTTTTAAAAGTGTTATAAATCTGTGTTCTTATTCATTATAAATTAATTTACTTGCCATGTTAAATCAACTATATTATCTTTTACTATAAATTTGCTATATTAATTTTTTAACGCTATCAATATTTACTATTTTCTTACAATCATTTATAAAGTTTTATGTAATAAAGTTTAAACTTATTACTTTAGGGAAAGTTTTACTATAGATAATTTTTTCTTTTCTTGATTAGAATAAATGCGATGGGAATAAGAAAAACTTTTAGCAAAAGCAATTATAGCAAATGTATTTTTATATATTTCAAGAGATAAAATAGCAATATTAATTAATAATATATTTAGCTATGTAATAATGTCAATATATGCTTAGATGTTGTGTCTTTTTTTAAGGAAGCAAGTATTAACAATTTCTGTTTTCAAGATTTTTTTCTTTTCAGAGATATAATACCATAGAGAATTGTAAAATTGGCTGCTTTAGGGGGTTATATGTGTTTTTAAGAGAAAAATTAAAAAGAAGTGAAGAAAATTTAAGTCCAGCACTCCTCGTATAAGTAGTTTTAATAGAGATTATATTTAATTTAAGAAATAATAACTATTGTTTTAAAGATAATATTTCTTCTTTGGTTAAATTGGTAAACGCGATGATATCTTCTATACTCATGTTTCTACTAAGCATGTTCTTAGCTATTGTAAGTTTTGCTTCATGACGTCCTTCGGTGCGTCCGATTTTTATGCCATCACTTCGGCCTTCTCTGCGCCCAATTCTAATGCCAGCACTACGTCCTTCTTGTTCTCTGTTATCTAATAAATCTTTTAAACCAGTTTTACTAGACTCTAAATTCCACTCTTTTACATAATTAATAATATCTTCCAAGATTGCATCTCCTTTCGCATATTTCATACCATCGTTAATATCTTCACAGTTTAATATTCGTAAAAATGTAATGAATTTATGTTCATTTTCATTATATACGATTTTATCCACTATGTCAAATCTAACGAGATACATAATATTATTATCAGTAATATTTTTATTTGTAATATCTTCCTTAAATCTTAGACAAGTACAAACATTATTACATATTCTTTTATAGTTTCCTCTAATAAAGTTTAAGCTCATAACTCTATGTAATTTAGTATAGTCAATTTTATCTTTCGGAATTTTCTTAAGTTGGTTTGAGAATAGTCTGTCAGAATAGGAATAACTTTTATTAAATTCATTTAAAGTAAAGTTATCTTTATAAACTTCTATTGATAAAATATCACCATTGCTTAAATTACAATTAATATCACCAAAATAAGAAGTTACAGTTTTATTTTCGCCTATAATATAATTCTGGAGAGTTATATTAATAACTTTAAACTTTAAATCAGACTTAATATAATCTAAAAATAGATTAACAATATACTCTGTAATATAATCATGAGAAAGAACAAATTTGAAACTATCGTCACTTGCTAGAGAATATTTCTCTTCTTTTAATTCTGTTTTTATATAAAATTCCTCCTTTCAGAGACATAATACCATAAAAAAATTGCAAAATTTGTCGTTCTATGGGGGTTATATGTATTTTTAAGAAAAAATTAAAAAGAAGTAATCACTTCTCGTATAATAGTTTAAAATAGATTATTATATTTAGCATTTAGATTTTAGTATAATTTGACGTTAAATTTATTATACTATATTTCCTAGTATTTTCCTAATAAATTTCCTAATAAAAGTTTACTAAATCGATAGCATATAATATAAGTAATTTATTTATTAATTACTATCAAAATCAATTAACCTTTTAATATCTTCTTCTTTTAAACTAGATAAGGCTATATTACCACTTGTTCCTTTTTCAATTAATTCGTCGGCTAAAACTTTCTTTTTTTGCTGTAACTCTAGGATACGCTCCTCAATAGTTCCACTGGCAATTAATTTAATAACCTCAACACTATTTATTTGTCCTATTCTATGAGCTCTATCCGTTGCTTGATTTTCAACTTGAGGATTCCACCATAAATCAAGATGGATTACAACATCAGCACTAGTTAAATTTAGTCCTGTTCCTCCACTTTTTAAAGTTATTAAAAAAGTATTTGTAGCATCACTATTAAATTTATCAACTAATATTTGTCTATTTTTACCACTGACAGAACCATCAATTATATAATAAGTTATTTTATTTTTGGTAAATTCTTTTTTTATAATATCTAATACCGATTTAAAAGTAGTAAATATTAAAATTTTATGATTATTAGCTATATTTTCTAAGACAGTTTTTACTAAAGTTTCAATCTTAGAACTTCCACCTCGATAATTTTCATATACTAATCTTGGGTCTACACATATTTGTCTAAGTCTTGTTAAAAGAGATAATATTTGAAATTGTTTTTCTCTAAAAGTACTACCAATTAAAATATTATTAATTTCATCTTTTACTTTTTTAACTTCTAAAGCATAAACTTTCTTTTGTTCTTTATCTAAATCAATATATATAATATTTTCATATTTTTCAGGTAATTCTTTTACAACATCTTTCTTTTTTCTTCTTAAAATAAATGGAGAAGTTAATGCTTTTAATTTATTTATTTTTTCTTTAGCCTCTTTTTCTTGTTCTTTAAAAGAGTATTTTTCGTTAAATTTTCTAATATTGCTTAAATATCCGGGCATAATAAAATCAAAAATACTCCATAACTCTAAAACGGAATTTTCTAAAGGGGTTCCAGTTAAAGCTATTTTAGTATTTGCTTTAACATTTTTTACAGCTTTAGTTAGTAAAGCATAAGGATTTTTTATGTTTTGAGCTTCATCTATAACACAAGATGTGAAAGTAATATTTTCATATAAAAGAATATCTTCTCTTAAAGTTCCATAGCTAGTTATATAACAAAGAGCATCATTTTTTGCAAGTATTTTCTTTCTTGCTTCTTTTGGGCCTGTTAATACTTTTACAGATAAATCTTTACCATATACTTCAAATTCTTTTAACCAATTATAAACTAAAGCAGTTGGACATACAACAAGAAATTTACATTTTTTATTAGTATTTTTTAATTTACGAAAAAAGTAAATAGTTTGTATTGTTTTACCAAGACCCATTTCATCTGCTAAAATACCCCCTAAATCACATTTATAAATATTATATAACCATTCTACACCTTCTATTTGATATGGCCTTAAAATATTTTTTTCTTCTTCTGTAAAATCTAATTTACCATTTTTATAAGTATTAAATTTATCTATAAATTCTGTAAATAAATTATTAGTTTTAATACTTGGATATTTTTCTTTTTTTAAATAATCTAAATATATAGCTTGATATTTAGGAATAACTCCTTTTGTTTCATTAACATCTATATCTAAATCATCTAATAAATTATTTAACTCTTTAATATTTTCATCTTCTAAAGAAATAATATCACCATTACTTAATTTATGATATTTTTTATTTTTTCTTAAATTCTTAATTAAATTAGATATTTCCTCATCATTAATATCTTCCATATTAAAACTATAATGCATAATATTATCTTCACCAATAGTAAAATTACTACTAATATTTATTCTTTTTTTAATATTAGTATTTCTTATTTTTTCTGATGTATAAACATCATATTTGGTAGCTAATTCATTTATGCCATATTCTAGAAAATCAACAATTATACTTAAATCAAATAAAAGTATTTTTTCTTCATCTATTATAAAACCATAATTAATTATATCATTTAAACATTTATTTTCATATTCTATATCTCTTAAAAGTTCATTATTTTTATTAAAGTAACTTATTTCTTTTTCACCATATAAAAATTTTAAATCGCAAGTAATACATTCATCAAAAATATCAAAGTATAACCGAGCATTTGGATTTATAAATGGACTTATTTCTTTTATATCTTTTGCCACTTGTAATTCATTTTTTATTATTGGTAAGATTCCATTATTAAAAAGAGGTATTTCTTCTTTATTAAATTCTAATGACTTAATATTATTTTCAATTAAAGTATTTAATAATTTTTGATAGCCACGAGTTAAATGATAGGCTTCATTATTATAAATAATATATTCATAACTTTCTGTTATAGGCTTTATATTACTATAATTAATAGCTAAATTATAAATATTATCTTTTTTATTTAAACTTATTTTAAATGGTATTTCTTCTTTGATGCCATGCATAATGCCAACATCTTTAATTATAAAATCTCTATCTTTTAAAAAATCTAATAATCTAGTTAAAGTATAATTATCAAGATATATATTATCATACATAAGTGTACTATTATTTATAATAAAATTAAGTATTTCTTCATCTTCTACAGAAAAATAATATAATTTAGGGTCATATGTAAAATTTTTACCTAATTCTAAACTATTACCAGATTTAAAACTTTCAATAAACTTACTCATCTTTGAAGCTGATATAGTATACATCTTATCATAGCCTATTTTAAATTTTAAATAAACATTAAAATTAAAAGAATCATGAATTTCAATTTGAAACTCGGTATGTAATTTCTTTTTTATAACATTTGTTCTGGAATTATAAAATTCTTTTAAAATAGACTTAGATATACTCTTAACATCTTTTTTAGTAAATTCTTTATAATTCATAATAACCGCGGGTATATGTTCACAAGTTTTAAGAGCACCAAAATTATAACAACTACAATAAACACTTCTAATAAGATTATCATACATAGCTATTTTTACAATAGCAAAATCTTCTTCAAATATATTATCTTTTCTTTTAACACTAAAAGCATATCTTTTTAAGTTATTCTTAGTATCTGTATTTAATAGTTTAATATCTTTAGCATTATAATTTTTGGCACTCTCAATATGGAAATCACTTATATATCCTTTTAACTCTTTAATTAAATCTTTATACATAACTTCGCCTTTCAATGCTATATAATATAACATTTGTTTGCTAAAAAGTAAAGAACAAATTACTCTATTGTACAAAATAAATTATTATTTTCTAAAGCAGTTTTTACTTCTTTTTTCTTTTTCTTATCTATTATGAGTATTTCTTTTGTTTTACAAACAGAATTATTTACTTTTTTAATATTACTTATTATACTTGCAAATTCTTTAGGATATTCTAAAACTGTTACTTCTTTAATTTTAACTTTATTTAATACACTTTTATAATAATTAAAATTATTTACTATATTAGGAGATAAATTAGCAATATTATTTTTTAAATAATCAAATATTTCCTCGAGAGTAATACCTATATCAAGAGCTTTAGCAATACCTTTAAAATCTAAATTATATATTATATTACCATTTTCTTTTTCTTTAGTTAAAAACCTGTCAAAAAATAAAATATGTTCCATACTAGATGTATCATCATAAATTATAATTTTATTATCAACCATTTTTAGTGGAATACTATTAATTATTAATTCATTTGATACTTTTTCTAAACCTAATATTTGAGCTCCAAAATTAGTTAATTTAATATAACTATTCGTTAAAAATTCTCGCCAACACCTATCATCACTATCAGTATCTATTATAACATCTATTATTCCTAGGGGAGCAAAAAATTCCATTAAACATACATTAATTAAAGGAAAGTCAAATTCTTCATAATTACAATTATAAAACCAATTATAGTACTCTTCTTTTTTAGTTACTTCTCCTAAATGATGTCTAATAAAATTACCATCTTTCATTCTTATTTGTTCTATAAAGGCACCCGAACTTACCCACTCATTTATTGGTAATTTTTTTAAAGCATCTAATATAAAATATCTTATATATGTAAAATCTTTAAAATCACACTTATATATACCAGAGCGCATCCTTTCAATTTCATTAATACTATTTGACTTTAAATAACTATTTAATAATAACTTTGCTTTTTCTATTTTATTTAATTTTAGATATTTTTTATAATTACTTCCTAAAGTATATATATCTTTAGTATTATTAATAACCTTAGCACTTACTAATAAGTCTGTAATACATTTCATTATAACAGTATCATCAATATTTTTAATACCTTCATGTATTCTTTTACTTACTTCTTTTATTTTACAAATATCAATAAATTTTAAACAATCTTTTTTAGACATTTCATGTTTTTTATCTGTTAATTTTATTTTATATTCATTAATATATTTAATAAATTCATCACAATAAGTTACACTTTTATCTTCTATTTCAATAATATCATAATGCTCATTAAAATCTATTTTATCTTCTGTTTTTTTATATGTTATTTCATATGGTGGTACTAATTTATCTAATTCTTGTCTTATAAATTTAGGTATTATATCATCAATGTAAAAATAATACACTTTATTTAATTTTAACATGCTATTTTTATATTTTTCATGTATTTCATTTAAACTTTTATTTAAAGGAATATATCTTTGTTTAACTACCGTATCAATATACTCTTTTTCATAAGCATTAAGTTCATTATAAATATTAATAACAAAATTTTCTTTATCATAAAAATTAATAATTCTATCTATTAATTCTTGCTTTCTTCCTAAACGTTCTAAACTTAATTTAGATGCTATCTTTCTTAAATCATCAACATTAATACGCATTAAAATATAATTTAATTCTTCCCTCATTATAGACCTCGTTTCTAATATTTTATTATAAGTTATTTTTTCATAAATTAATATAATAAAATATTATTTTAAAAGATAAATTAACATATTATTACTTATAAATATTATTTAAAATAATAAAAGTCTTGTCATATTAGTAGTTTAGGAACATTAATAATGTACTTATTATAGCATTAAATAAGTTATGAAAAAAGAAACAAAAAATTTAGGATTTAATGTAGTTGAAATCAAATAAGAAAAAGGAAAATCTAAATTTTAAGATAAAATATTATACAAAAGGGAGAGATACTGGCTAACTTATATAAGTTATATTCTTTCAATAAAATCTATTTTTTTAATATCTATCTTACTTCCATCTAACATTAATAATTCTTTATTTGTCTTGCCCACTACTATCTTTTCTATTACCCTACTATCTATTCCTATTCTTACTTTACTTTTATAAACATGATGAGGATTTGCAAAAATTTCATTTATTTTTTTAGGTATATTATCCATTTTAATAACTTCTTTTTCTTTGCTACTAGAAGAATATACTTCTTTATTATTATTAAATTTTTTATTTATTGGGTTAGCATACACTCTAGGTAAATTCCTATTCATAAGATACACCTCATTAATATTTTATGATAAAAATACTAAATTGAGACATACTATTATTATGAAAAAAATATTTAATAAATTAATTATTATCATACCTTTATCTATATTAATAATAATATCTTTAATAAATATGAAAATTATAGGTATTAATAATACTATATATAAAGATTATTTCTTAAAACAAATTATATGGTTTATAATAGGTATTATTTTTATGTTTCTAATTATTATTTTTAAGCCTAAAATATTATTTAAATATAGTAAATATTTATATTTTATTAATATTATATTATTAATATTAGTTTTATTTTTTGGTAAAACTGTCAATGGTTCTACTGCTTGGTTTGATTTGCACTTTTTTTCTTTTCAACCTAGTGAATTAATGAAATTAACTCTAACTATCTATTTAAGTGAAGTTATGTCTCATTTTAAAGCTAAAAATTTAAAACAAGAACTAAAATTTATTATTGAATCTTTATTTATTACAATAATTCCCTCTTTATTTGTTTTTTTAGAACCTGATACAGGAGCAATAATAATTTATTTTTTAATAATGTTTGCTATAATAATCATTTATAAAATAAATATCAAATGGTATATATTATTTTTTAGTATTTTAATTATTAGTATAGCTATTTTTAGTTATTTATATTATTTTCAAAAAGATTTATTAATAAATATTATGGGTACTTCTTTATTTTATAGAATAGATAGAATACTTACATTTATAAATAAAGATTCTTTTCAATTAGATAGAGCTTTAATCGCGATTGGTACATCTAATATTTTTAAAGGAAATAATTATATTTATATTCCAGAAGCACCAACTGATTTTATCATAGCTCTTTCTATTAATAATTTAGGTATAATAAGTTTTATCTTAATAGTTATTAGTTTTACTATTTTAGATTTATATTTTATATATAAACTATTTAAATCTAATAAATTAAAATATAAAATGTTTTATATAGCTTTTATTTTTATGTTTATTTATGCTCAAATAGAAAATATAGGTATGAATTTAGGTTTATTACCTATTATAGGACTTCCTCTTCCATTTGTTAGTTATGGAGGTACAAATATCATAGTTTATTTTATGTTTTTAGGTATTTTATTAAGTAAATCTAAAAATTTTTAAAAAAAGTTTAAAATAATACTTGACAAAATAGGCAAATTGTCTTAGTATACATACTCGAACATTTAATTTGTTTGAATATTCTTTTCCATTCTTTGATATACTTCCTTTACTTAACTAATATCAAATTCTACTAATTCAAGCAATATTTAAATGTTTTCTGACGAAAAGAAAGCCCTTTTAGAGGGTTTTTTCATTACCATAAATTAACAAAAGTAAGTTAGATTACGACTTCATATGGATTAGTAGAAGTACCATTTCCGCCTTCTTTAAATTGTGTATCAGCTTTCAAATTTATAACAGGTCTTATACTAGGCGCAACACCACCCACAGCGTAATCGCTGAATTTGCCAGTGTAATACACAACGAACACGCTCGCACGACTGCCATAGCCATCATAAAAGTTAGACGGAGACATCGTCCAGTAATTTTGGCCAGTGTATAAGTAATAACCTGAATTAGCATCACTATAAGTTCCACCAGCAAAACTTGCTTCATCTGCGGTTATTAAACCAACTGGGTATGTTAATTTTTGATTACCATATGTTCCGTCTTCTGTTGTAAATAAATTAGTTTTAGGTGTTCCACATTTAAATGTTGGCTTTTTATTTTTTTCTATTCTATCATAAGGTTTGAAAAGATTGGTAGAAGAACCTGTATCAGCATCATTACAAAACCCTACTGCTCCATCCATTATACCTCCATAAGTACTCTTTAGATTGGTTTCATACCAGTCATCCAATTCTTGTTTTATAGTGCTATTTTTAGGATTTTTTAAGGTACTATTACTCATATTATCATCCATATATTTTACATATTTTACATTATCATATGAATTGTTATATGCTAATATTTTTGTTTGAGTATCAGTTCCACTTGTTGTAGGACTTCCATTTCCAGAATATATTAATCTTATACTACCATTTCCATTAAATCTTATTATTCGCCAATAGAAATTACCAATCTTAACCCAGTTGTTTGTTGGATTTCCTCTAAAATAATAAGTGTCTCCAAAATCATCTTTCCCTTTACAGAATAAAGCTTTTGTTTCAGTACTTGTTACTGATGGTGCATCTTCATAATTAGGGCATCCCTCGCTTGTACTATTTACAGTATATTCGCCTAATAAATCCGAACCAGAAATTTCCGTTTTTAAATCAAAGAACAAATAGCATCTAGTTCCCTGCTTTTTTATGCCTTTAAAAGTTACACTTCCGTTTTCATAAATAATAGTAATACCTGTATTATTTTTTGTTCCATTTATAGTACAATAACTATCAGTTGTACCATCACCTAAAGGTTTTAACTTATAGCCACTTTCAGGTACTTCATTATTGCTTGCAGAAACATAATCGCTACTTCCTTTAGCACTTTGTAATTTTACACCTAACATACTAAAATCAAGATTAGTATAATTAACTTCACCACTAACTACTTGTATACTTTGGGTTACTCTATACTTAGCTTTACTTTTATTTATAAATATAACTCCAAATATACTTATTAATACTAAAACTATAATACTTGTTTTAATGTATTTTCTTTTACTTAACTTTTCTATTTTCAATTATCTTCCTCTTTTCTAATTATCAATAATATTAGAAATTTCTAACTTATATTTAAATTATAGCATGATTAAATAAAAATGTCACGGTTAAAATGTGACTTTTGTTAATTTTTTTAAATTATTTGTTATGATATATAAGAATTGGTGATACTAATGAAAATAAATATAAAAGATTATGATAAAGGAGATATTATTCGTTTTATAAGACAAAGCAGTGGTCTTACTCAAAAAGAGTTTGCTAAAATAATGAAAAAATCTAAGAGAACAATAGAAGATTATGAAGCTAGTAAACAAAATTATAATATTGAATTTATAAAAGAACTTGCTAAAGAATTTAATTTAACTATTACAATTGAAAGTAATAATAAATAATATGGTGCTTTATAAATAAGTACTATTTTAATTTATAACATAAAAATGATAGGAGAGTATTCCTATCATATCATGCTTAAGTATGAATTAGAGCTACTTAAGCAAGTTAAATTGCTACCTCATATGGATTAGTAGAAGAGCCTCCTCCACCAGGTTTAAATGGTGTATCAGCTTTCAAATTAATAACAGGTCTAATACCAGCTTCAGTAGTAATACTTAAATCGTAAGGAAGTTTACCACCACTGCCAACTTGAAATAACGTCAATACAGAGTTACTAAAGCTTGCAGGAGACATAGTCCAATAACGTTTATTAGTATATAAATAAAATCCCTTATTGCCTGTGTTCCAAACTGCACCCGCAAAATGTGCTTCATCACCAGTGATTAAGCCTATTGGATACGTTAATTCATTATTGCCTTTCTCACCATTTACTGTAAATAAATTAGTTTTAGGTGAATTGCATATAAAACTAGGTACTTTTTTAGTATAAATTCTATCATATGGCTTAAAATAATTATTAGAAGAAATAGTATCAGCATCATTACAAAAACCTGTTTCCTTATCAATATAATCTTCTAAATCATGCAAATTTGAAGTAGTAGTATACCAATT
>CANQTE010000014.1 GCA_947626695.1 uncultured Bacilli bacterium
ATATTTTTTTGTAATACCATTATCAACACAATATTGTAAATATAGCTGTAAGCCATTTTTATAGGTTATACTTTCAGGGTTTTTAATTTCATTCCAAATTCCATTATGCGTTATATTGCTCATAAAACCTATTTCATAACCTTTTTCCAATTCTTGAAACAAATATTCATCAGAATTAAAATCCCAGTCTTGTAATACATTTTTATTATCTGTAATCTTATCTATATTTCCAGAAAATATTAAGCCTTTATCATTATTAGTTGCTACAGCAATAGCATTATTTTCATTTATTAAAATATAATCAACAAATAAATTATTGTAATCTTCACTATTTTGCAAATATTCTTCTATTGCAGACTTTATTTTTTTAACATTTTCTTGCATGAATTATCTTCCTTTCTCCTTATTTTTACATTCTTTAATTTTAAATTTTCCTGCCTTTCTATAATCCCGTCATTTCTCTTACAACGCGATCAGACATTTTAATTGTACCTACCAAAATAAGCATATTAAATACCACTTCGCTTATATAATCCCATACTTGTGTAACCGCCGCTACACTGCTATCTACTATAGGTGGTGAAGAAGCAAATAAAGAAAAAATAATGCATCCTAAAACTATAATAGCTCCTTCCAAGCATACTCCTATATATGATTTAAAAAAATTAAATCCTATATGACTGGTTGGCTCTCCTGCAAATGTTGACAAAGGAATTGGAGCTATTGCAGTGTACATATAAAGTTTAAAAAATCGCCCATAAACAGTTAAAATCATTACAAATGACAGAACTGTAACTAAAAGTCCTCCTATTAATGTTACTGCCCATAAAGGAATTGACTCAAAAAAGCCACAACTTTCTACCGCATTAATAATACTTTCTGGTAAAACAGTTTGGGCAGGATTTCCAAAACCTGCTGACATTATTATAGTTGAAACAACTCCCTGAATTATTTTAAATATAGCTAACATTAAATCTAAACCATAGGTTATTAACATTTTAGCTAAAATAAATCTTACAAATAACTTAAAAATTTGTTCTGGTCTTTTAACCTCAGAAAAATTTCCACAAGTCTTAATTAAACCAACAACAAAGAATAAAACAAGTAATCCAAAACCGATTGCTTGTAATGCTCCATTAATATTTAAAATGACATTCCATATTGCTCCTCCTTTAAATTCCGAAGGAGATTGAGTAATAAGTTGCCATATTTCAGTTATCTTTAAATTCCATTTATCTAGTGCATGAGTTAAATTATTAACAACCCAGTTGCTAGAAATAAGCATATAAGCAACACCTCCTTAACTTTCTATTATTAGCCTATAATGGTTGTTAAAATAGTTTTAGCAAAAGCTATAATTAATCCTCCTACAATAGTAAATACACTATTTGCACGTTGACTTGGATCATGGCTTTTTAAAGCAAGTCCAAATTGTACCACACCAAAAAGCACCATGATAACCCCAACAGCTTGTACTATTTCAAATATAAAATTGGATAAGTTATTTATGGCTGATAAAGGATCACCCCCAGTCGCTTCTACTGCATTAACTACAGGTGTAGTTATAGCTAATATAATATAACTAAGAATTGTTAATATTTTTAATTTTTTGATTTTATTGTTATTCATATATCATCTTTCCTTTCCTTTTAGATAATCATCAATATCTTCACAATAAATGACGTCAAATTCTTCTAATGTTTCTAAATCTTTAATATTATCAAAATTATAATTAATAGTATCATAGTCAATAGTTAATGTAGCAATTGAATTATTTATAGCACCATGCTGATATGCTTTTTCTTTACCATCAGTAGTATATATTACTCGTGGATGCTTTAAAATATCGTATTTTAAATCAAGTATTGGCCTCTCCCCACGAATAAAAAGTATTGCATACTTATTATCTAGCAATCTTACCTCATCAGGAGTTAGCAATTCTCTACCACCCAATTGATAGTTAGTAGAGTAGCTTCCACTATGACCACTACTTTTCCCATAAGTATTAATATCTAAATTTTCTTTCCCCATTAATTCACTAACGTATTTATGAGTACTTTGCTCATTACCACCTAAATAAAGAAATTCATCACAATTTCCAACAATAGATTCCCATTGTTTTTCAAATAAAGCTTTTAATTGAGCTAAATTTTGCAAAATAATTGAAACTGAAACTTCTCTTGACCTCATAACAGCTAAAATTTTATCAAAATCATCAGGCAAACTGACATTTGCAAACTCGTCCATTAAAAAATGAACTGGAATAGGCAATCTACCATTATGAACATGATCAGCACTATAAAATAATTGTTGAAATAATTGAGTATATAAAATACTAACTAAAAAATTAAAGCTAGTGTCATTATCTGGTATAAGAGCAAATAAAGCTGTTTTTTCTTCACCCAACTTATTTAATTCCAATTCATCAGTAATAGTTAAATGAGAAACACTATCAAGATTAAATTTTTCAAGTCGTGATGCTAAGGTAATCTGAATAGACTTTAATGTTTTAGCAGAGCCACTATGATAAGCTCTGTAATATTTTAATGCAATATGATCTGGATTTTCTATTTCCAATCTATCGAATAAAATATCTAAAGGACTTAAATAGGCATCATCATCTTCCTTTACTTCACCTGCCTGTAACATTTCCATAACCATAGCAAAATTTTGTTCATCCTCTGGGGCTTCATATTTAAGATAAAATATTAATGCCAAACATAACATACTCGCACTCGTATCCCAAAATGGATCGGAACTAGAAGATCCTTTAGGAGTTGTTGATTTAAATAAATTAGTTACTAACTTCTGAACGTCGTTATCATCTTTCAAATATACAAAAGGATTATAACAATGACTCTTGGACATATTAATTAAATCAAGCACTTTAATTTTATAACCATTTTTCTCTAATAATTTACCAGTATCTCTAAGTATTTCACCTTTAGGATCAAGTACTACAAAAGAAGTATTAGCCTGCATAATATTAGGCTTACAATAAAATCTAGTTTTTCCGGCACCACTACCGCCTACTACCAATGTGTTTAAATTTCTTCTGTGCTTTCTTCCATCTAAACCAATAGCCACATTTTGAGTTAATATCTTATTTTTATAATTATCTTTGTCCTTATATTTTTTGTTTACTCTAGCAACACTACCCCATTTAGCTGAACCATACTCTTCTCTTTTTCTGTAATTTTTTCTTGTAGAGAAATACATTAATAAAGAAAGACCATAAATACATAAAAAAACAAGAATAGTTTTAATGCTATTCTCACAATATATTATATTATATGGTTTTTCAGTAATAAAAGATAAATTATTAATTATTCCTATAAGGCCTTTATCAGTATATGGTGCTATTAACAATGCTAACCATACAATTGGTATTATTCCTATAACACTAAAAATTATATTAAAATTTTTAGTATTTCGTGGAGTCAACGAACTTCAAACTCCTTACTAAGCCTTTTTTTTTAGAAATTGCATCAATTACTTTAAAAAGCATTTCCTCGATTACTATTGTATCATTACCTTCTAATTTTTCTTGATTTCTTAATATATTTAAAGCGTTTACTACAATGCGAGATTCATATTTATCTAATTCTAGATTTATTGTTTCTTTCATTATATACCTTACCTTTCTATTTCCTTATTTTTCATTTCTTTGTCTTTATTAATATTGTATAAATATTTTTCTAATCCATCGTTTATATCATTATAAGATTCCTTTATATCTGATAAACTACTAGTTATTTCAGCACTGCTCATAGAAGAAAAAATATTATATAAATTATCTAAATTGCTTAATTCTAATTCATAATTATATTTTCTACATATCATATATCCTACGAGATTTGCAAAATCTTTAGTATAATTACAATTTTTATTTTCAAAATTTTTAGTAGCCAATTCTTTAGATATATTATTTATTAATAAACCGTAATCTTCACTTCTCTTAACATATAAAACGTTATTATCTGCGTCATATCTACAGGTTTGTTCGTTTTCTAAATCATCAACTGCTTTTATTAAAAAAGGTGTGTTATGCAATACTGCTTGTAATATCTCTTTATCTCTATACATTTTGTTTTCTAGTGTAAAATTAGTTTCTGAAATATCAACAACTTCTTTTGCATTATAAAAAAATCTACTATTACCACTAGCATCTTTTCCATTTTCTTTAGGTTCAAGAATTAATATTTTATTAACTATTTTGTTTTTAAAATTTACTCCTAGTTCTTTCCAAGATTTCATGTCCTTAAGTAACGTTACGTTGGGATTTTGACTTGTAATCAAAATATTGTTTTTAACACTATAATTATCAAATTTAATTTGTGTATCTATATACTTTTTAAAAAAATCCTTATCCGTCTTTAGTTTATTTAGTCCTGTTTCAATAATATTGTAGCAATTTTTTCTTTGATTTTCTTTATTTTTTTTATATTCTTCCACATTATAACTAGATTTTGTTTTAGAATTTTTAATAATTTCATCTATCATTTATTCTCACCTTTCTTTTCTTTTTTTTAGATTTTTTATTAATAAAGGTATTTGTAACATTTTCTTTTGCATTTTCTTTATTTTTCTCTTCTTTAGTATTTATTTCTTCTTTAATTTCTTTTAAAGTTGCTCTAACAGATTTCTTTTTAGAAAAATGGGTTACTTTTTTGTTCACGAATAAATTTTCTGACTGACTGCCTGTTACAGTCCTTTCTTCCAGGGGGTCATTTTTTTCCTTATTAATTGAAACTAAATCATTAGCCAATCTTTCCTCTGTAACCTCAATTCCCTTTTCTTTAGCATCATTAACCAATCTTTCAATTCTATCTTTTTCGATTTCACTTTTAATTGCGCTCATATTAACATTAGACAATCTCAACTTGTCTACGATTCTATTGACTTTACTAGCATCTTCATCTCTAACCATTATATCAACTGTGCCATTCTTTTTTTCCTCTTTACTTGCTATCACGGTGTATAAAACTCCATATTTTTTAGCTTCCGCATGAAATTTTTTCAAATCCGACGTTTTGATTGAAAAAATATTTAATGGGCTACCAGATTTAATCATATTAGTAAGTTTCGTTTTTCCTTTAGTTTTTTTCTTATCTTTTGATAAAGCAAGTAAAAAAGCTGCAACTTTTACAGCTCCAGATCCTGCAATTTTTACTGCTACCTCCGTACCTTCCAAGTACATTCTAACTACTGCCTCAGCAGCATCACTAGAATTCATCTTTATCTTTCTCCTTTCTCTTTAATTTTTCTTCAAACTCTTTAATATTCCTATTCATAATATTTTGTCTATTCTTTATATTTTCACATAGCTTTATTTCTGTTCTAAATTTATCTAAAAATTTACTGATATCATCTATTTCATTTCTAATTTTTGTTTTTTCTTCAGTATCTGTAACCCTTTTATACTTTTTCCAAAGATATTTTCTCCTATTACTAAATAATTCTGAATCAGTCTGCAATTTATCTTCATAAAATAAAAGTTGCTCATAAGTTTCTATTTTATTACTTATAAGAATTCTAGTTTCTTTAGAAATTTCGTGCATTTTTTCTATTTCAAGCTTTAAAGTTGGAGAAATAATTTTTTTAGGATAATGCCTAGGATAAACTTTCAAAATATAACAATAGTATTTATATAAGCCATATAATCCATTACTTTTTTGTTTCTTACTTTTTTCAAATGTTTTATTTTTTTTATATAAACTATAATTTTTAGATTTTAAAATTCTTGGTAAAAAAGTATTGTCTATTCTTTCTTTTATTTTTTCAATACTATAATTTTCACCATATGCCCTCTCAATTCTTATATTCTTTTTATAATTTATTTTTTTAATACTTAATTTATTATATCTGTTTATAACTTCATATCCATAATAGTTCATAATATAAATAAAATCTTTATATGAATTTGCCATAGCAATAGCATTATCTAAATCCTCTTTAGCTTTAGTATGATAATTATTAGTTTTAACATAACCTTTATAATAATTATCATAATTAATTTTACTTTTTTCACATTTTACATTTTTTAGCACATTTAATCCATATTCCTCGCATAGTGAATCTGATATATATCTTAATTCTGCATAAGTCTTTCTATTATCCGAATATTTTTTACCATCTTTAAAAGAAACAGAATTAATAACAAAATGATTATGAATATGATTAGTATTAATATGAGTTGTAACAATTACCTCAAATCTATCTCCCCACATTTCTTCCGCTAATTTAATACCAATCTCATGAGCAACCTCTGGCGTAACTTCTCCTTCTTTAAACGACTGAAAAGCATGAAACCCCAAAATACCGTCTGTTTTATCATACTGTTTTTTTGTAGATTGCATTTCTTTATAAGTATTAAAAGTAGTACAATTTATACCAGAGACAAAACAAGTTTCTTCTGTTGATGGCTCCAGTTTAGAATATTCTTTCATATTATGAAGTTCTTTAAAACTATCAATATTCATTGTTTTATCCTTATTTATTACATATTTAATAACATTATCTAGTCTTTTTTCTACTTTCCATATCGCTGTAACTGCAATAATATCATCCCTTTCTTACAATAAAAAAAGTTGCCTCTAATAAAAGCAACATAAAATATTAAAACTTAAAGTGCCGAGAAATATGAAAAGGTAAAATCTAATATGAATTATGATTAAAAGAAATAAGAACTTAATTTTTTGTGAATTTAATTAAATTCACTATAACAATAATATTCGGTGATCGATCCACATATAATCTTAGAATATTTGAGTGCTTGTATGTTATCAGGCTCTTCCTCGCTACTTCCCTCATAAACTAATTTATCATCTAAATAAACTCTTACGTTTAGCAATCTGCCTGCTCCAACAATAGAATAAACTTTTCTATCTTTTTCCATATTTCCCTCACTATTAATAGTATAACATAAACAAAAAAAAGTATCTATAAATTTACATAAATTTTAATATTTTGATTCATATAAATAAGATTTTTTTAGTTCTTCTATAAAATTTAAAACTTTTGTTATTTCACTATCATATCGCAAAGTATCTATATAACCAAAGGAATTAGCTTTATATGCAATCTGATTGATATTATTAGCTATAGAACGTAATAATTTTATATAATCATAAAATTTTTCATCAGGTTTTTCTTTAAGTTTATAATCTAGTAACATTTTTCTTATAAATTCACTTTCATTTAATCCACATAATGAAGCCTTATTTTTTAAAATTTTTACTTCTTCATCATTAAACCAAAATTGTTTTTTATAGATTCTAGTTCTCATATATCACCTCTAATTCTTTTTTATTTTTTCTTTCACTTAAAAGTAACAGTTGTTACCTATTATAAATTTATTCTATTTTTTACTACAAAATCTTTAATATCGGATAATTCATAAGTAAAATTTTTAATTGGCAAACTATCTTTAATTAATTTCTCATATTTAGATACTCTTGAATCTAAAATACAAACTATACCTTTATCTGTTTCACTTCTAATCAATCTTCCAACACCCTGTTTTAGTTTAATTAACATTTCTGGTAGATATACTTTAGAAAATCCCTTACTTCCATAAATACTTTTTTTATATTCCATTATTGGATCTACAATTGGGAATGGCAATCTAGCAATAATTAAATTAGATAATGATTTTCCTTTAATATCTATACCTTCCCAAAATATACCTGTACTAAATAAAACCGAATTTATTTCATCCTTAAACTTATTTTTTATTATATCCTGAGAGGAGCCACTACTTTGAATATAAATATCTATATTATTAAATCTCTTGCCTATCCTATCATATACATAATTCATGTCACTTTTAGAAGTAAATAAAACTAAAGCTTTACCATTTGTCAATTTAATTAATTCCTTAATTTTCTCAGTCAGTTGATTTAAATAAACCTTTTTGTTTTTCGGACTTGCTATATCATTACAACAATATAATATAGCATTGTCTTTATAATTATAAGGTGAGGCATAAGAATCTTCAATTGTTATTAAGTCAGCTTCTTTGTCAGCTCCAATATTATTTAAGAAATAAGAGTAATCATTTTCTTTAGTACTTAGTGTTGCCGAAGTAAAAATAAATGATATTTTTTCTATATTAGATAAAAGCTTTTGTTTATAAAATATACTTCTAGAATTAATATTAGCTATTCTACTTTCATCCTTAAAAAATAATTCATAAGCTATATCATTAATATTTTTGGGAGCATAATAAATATAATTTTTGTTCTTTTTGTGTTCTATCCAAAAAAGATAATTACTGTCTTTACCAAGAGATAATATTCTAAACATATCAACAGCATCCTCTAATTGTTCTTCAACTAGTTCAGTATTATCATTGCCATATATTTCAATACTATCTTTTATATCATTTAAAATATCCATTAATTTATTAGATAAAGTATTTATTTTTTCATCAAATATCATTTCTAAACCATTACAATCTACTAAATCAATACCTTTATCAGCCAATTCTTTTATTTTGTAATTTACATTTTTATTTATATGTGTTTGTAATTTTTCTATAATGTTGATAATATTTTTATAATCATATTTTATAATATTTAAATGTTCAAGAATATTTAAAGAAGAAAATATAACTGATTTTACTGCTTGTATTTTGAGTTCTTTAGTTTTAGCAGAACGAATTTTATTTTCCAAATTATGTGCTTCATCACAAACTATAAAATCTACCTTTCTGAATAAAGATCTCATATAATTATTTTTTCTATCTAAATCTTCAATTAATAAATCATGATTACATATAATAGCTCCATCTATATTTCTCATTTGTTCTCTTCTTTTATAAAATTCACAATTTTTACAATTTGAACATTTATTATAAAGACATTTCTCAACATTTATATTTTTCCAAACTTCATCTCCTATTTCAGGATAAGCCTTTCTATCTTGTTTACTTATAGTAAATTTATCAATAAAATCGTTTTTACTATTGCTATATTCTTCCAACCTATTTAAACATATAAAGTTATTCATTCCCTTAGCTATAACAACATTAATAGGTATCTCTAGTTGTTCTGATAATTTTTTTATATCCATCTCTAATTGTTCTTGTAAAGCAATAGTAGAAGTAGATACTATAAATGTTCTAGCTGTAATAGAAAAATAATATAATAAAGGAACAAGATAAGCATAAGATTTGCCAATTCCAACTCCAGCTTCAATAATTAAATTATTTTTGGAATCAAGTACGTCAAAAACACTTAAAGCCATATTGCATTGACCTTCTCTATATTTCATTCCCCATCTGGGGCATTTTTCAAAATATGCTATTGTTTTATCATATATCTCATTTAATTCAACTTTATTCATCAATTTTAACCTTTCTACTAACATAAAAAAGTTGATAGAATATCCACCAACTTTTAACTAATATCAAAAATAAATAAAGCATAATTAATTTTTGTAGCACTAAAATCAAAAACCAAAATCTCATCTCATTTATTTCTTGATACTTCCTATAAATATAGTATCATATATTTTAAATATTTACAATATTTTTGTTATCAATATAATTACAAGCACTTAAAAAGAGAGATTACATTTTTCTCTCTTTTTACTTATGCATCATAATATAAAAATTATTATTTAGCAAATTTTCTAGTTAAAGGTTTTAAACCAATAATCATTCCTAAACTTCCAACACATAGAAGTACTAAATATTTATATAGATTATCTCCAGTTTGAGGATTATTTGTTATTTCATTATCTACTGTACTCTCCAACATTACCGTAAATGGTGATAACTCTGAAACAGTAATAGATACCTTACCATCTTCTACTTTTCTCTCCCATTCTTCATAAGAATTATCATGTTTTTGATGAAGAATATAAGCTTTTTTGCCATTATTCTCTTCACCTAAATCAAAAGTAATAGTTATGTTTCTATTTAAACTTCCATTACCTTTAACATGAAATTCATACATTTTAAATAAATTTCCATATCCTTTTTCTCCAGCATATTCAATCATTTTTTCATAAGTATCAGTTTTATTTTCAATGATATTTCCTTCAATTACAAGTCCATCATTTGTATCTTCAAATGTTACTCCTTCTGTAATCATAGTCTCTTCCTTAGTTGGTTCACTAGTTTCAGGTTTACTAGAACTACTTGAACTACTCGGAATAACTTCCACAGAGCCATCTGCTCCTAATTCATACCCTGATGCAAGATAAGAAGAATCTATATCTTCATTGCCTACAAAAGTTCCACCAGTAATAAATCCTTTATTGTTCTCTTTAAAACTTTCTGAAGTATCAATAGCATTATATTCTTCTGCTGATTTAAATTCACCGCCAGAAATTTTAATTTCCTTTACTGAAGTTTCGGTAGCACCATTTGTATATTCTACAACTGCAGCATTATGTTCACTTGTATACCTACCACCATCAATGTTAACTTTAACATTTCCTGTATAATTAGAATTAGACTCTATTTGAATCGCTGCCCCAGTCGTACCGGTTCCTCTGCCATATTTTTCTTTATAATCTTCTTTTCCGTTTCCAGTTATAGTAGTACCTTCTAAATTAATAGAACCTGTTGCAGCAAAAATACCTGTATGAGCTTCGATCGTTGCTTTTTCTGCATTTATATTAGCAAAACCAAATAAGTAAATTCCTACTCCACCATCATGTTTATTGCCTATAACTGCATCATCATGAATATTAACAACTGGAGCATTATTAATATCTTTCAAACGTGCGTCTATACTTATTGCAGCTGGGCTTTTTACTCCAAGTAGATTATTTTCAATTTTACCATAAATATCAACAACTGCCCCATAACAATGATGGCTATTATCATCAAAAGAATCAATAACTAAAGGATTAGGACCTGTTATACTAACACCTTGTTCTATAATTAAGTGTGTATAATTTTTATCTTCTTCATTTAGTGAACCTTTCACATATAAAGTTCCATACTTACTTCTTGATTTAGTGTTTTTTATTTCTCCTGTACCTGAAAATGTTACCTCACCCTTTCGAACAACTATAGTAATATCTTGTTCTGACTCAATATTATGTTCATTTAATTGAATAGTAATAGGTTTTTCAACAGAAATTTCAAGAATATTTGATAATTTTACATTATCCTGTAATTCAATTGTTCCACCAGTTGTTTTTACTTGTTCTATTGCTTGCTCTAATGAATATAACTTTTCTTCGACTTTTGCTTCATTATCCGCCGCATAAACATTTGGCATCACAACAATACTCATAACAAACAAAAGCATTAAAAATATTATCTTTTTCATTTTCTTTTTTCTCCTTCTTTTATTTAAATTATATAATATACCCCCCCCCCGCGTCAATTTATGTTTTTACATTTGACACATTTTGTATATGCTTTAGAATTAAATTTAGCATAATATTTTCTTATTTTAATAATTCTCTCATAGTATTTATTTAGTCTTCATATTCTACAATACATTGAAAAGTAAAACTTTTTATATCATTATCATTTATACCTAAAAGTTTATTATTATATATTTCAAGTAAATCATTTATTTTATTTTCAATATTTTTGCTATCCAAATCTGCTTCAAAAGAAATATGATTTTTTTCTAACATTTTTGTTAAAACAAAATTAGATAAATCTTTGAAACTTATATCACTTATAAAGATATTACTAATATTTGCCTTTTCAACTTCTGATATTATTAATTTTTTACCTTTGCTTTGAATTAATACACCACTATTATTTTTATTATTATATATCACTAATTCATCATTATCATTTAATTTTAAATATTTTCTTTTCATTTAATCACATCCTCATAAATTTTTAATTAGGGTTTGGGATATTCCCAAAATATGCAAAGGTAGGAGTAACTTTGCAGTGCTTGCTAATACAAAGATTTTATGCCTAGCAAAAATCTTATTTTTATAATCACGTGCTATCTTGCATAATTTTCATTTAAATTTTTATTAATTTTAAGTTTATAACATAAATAATCATTAACGTCTTTGCCATATCTTATAGGCTCAACAATTACTTTATAACGATCTGATAAAGCATTTACTATACCTTTACTCGCTAAAATACCTGCTTTGTCATTATCAAAATGTAAAATTATTTTGTTAATATTGGAATGGTTTTGCAAATAAACCGTCAAAGCTTGTGGTGTTTTATTATTTTTTGGATTATAAATGCCCGCTAAAGAAAGAAGATTTTCTTCATCCCAATGTTCCTTATTAATCTCTTTTAAAGTTGCAAAAGATAATAAATCTATAGCACTTTCAAACAAATGAAGGCTATCATTTTTACATATAGCTTCAAGTCTAAATGAATAAGCCTTATTGCTACCATAAATATCATGCATAAATCTAGTATTATTCGTGCCTCTTATCCCGGCGTATCTTGGCTGGTAACAATTGTTATCATACCCTAAAAATACGACATTTTTATGAATATCCTGATATATAAGTCCTCTATTAATACATTCGTCTATAATGCTTAAACTTATTCCCCTACCATGCAAATACGAAATAATATCTTTATTTGTACTATCTTTCAAAGGAAGAATAAATTCTTTATTAATTGTTTCTAATATATACGAAGTATTTTGCTTAGGAATTTCTTTATCTAATAATAAAGAAACTGCATCAATAAACTTATAATTTCTAACTTTTATAAGATATTCTAAAGCAGTTTTTCCGCCAATTCCACGAGAAAACCAGTACCACATACCATTATTAATTTTTAGACTATCATGAGTTCTAGTAGTATATGTGTCTTTAGAATCATATACAAGTTCTTCAGGATCATACGATTTTAAATATGAATATAAATCTACTTCTTTAGCTTTAATTATTTGCTCTTTAGTAAAATAAGCCATAAAATCCTTATCTTTCCTGTAATTTATTATTTTCTTTTTTAACAAGATTTTCTAATGTTTCATAAATATTATATTCTAATATTTCACATATATTAGTGTCACAATCCATCCAATTCTGATACAATTCTTCAAGAGGAGCTTTACATTTATTTAATGCCTTTATTTTTTCAATATCATATTTATCATATTCTGGATAAAAATCGCCAAGTATTTCCTCTTTCATTACTTTCTCATAAGCACCGTCAATAATTTTTTCGGGTGGCTTTAATTTTAGATTTTCAATAAAAGTATTATATTCTTGTTCCATTTTTTTGTAAACTTTTTCTCGAATTTTCATTTCATTGTTCATATATACCTCCTATTCTATTATTTTAGAGCATAAGTCTGTATCTTTAACATTTAACGCTGACGCTAATTTAGTTATTAAATCAATACTTATTTGACGTTTACCCATTTCTAAATAAGCAATAAATTTTTCGTTTTTACCAATTTTTTTAGATAATTCTTTAGATGACATTCCTAACTTACTTCGCAAATATTTAATATTACTGATAACAATTTCTTTTGTACTCATATTGTTAATTCCTCCTTTATATTTGATTATATAAAAGAAAATATAAATTCACAAATGTACAATTTATACATTTTTTATATTTAAAATATTAATTAATCAGTTATTTTATTTTTTATTTTCTCTATCAACTATTAACGAAAATGAATCACTCGAGCTTTTTGGAAGATAAATAAGCAAAATATTTATCAATTCTCCTGCTTCACTTGGGAATAATCTTATATCAACGTACTCCTTATCATTCACATACTTAGGCATAGAAAAAGCCAACATTTTACTTTTTAAATTGTCAGCTTTCCTAGATAATATTTCAATATTTAAAGCTAATTCTAAAGAATTAATAAGATTATTATATAAATCCTTAGAAATAATTAATTTTATTGAAGGACTTTTTGATATAAAAGGCATTATTTCACCACTCCTTTCGATATAGCACTAGGTACTATAAATACGCCTTCTGCTAGATTACCATTTTCGTCTGAATTTCCAATTATATAACCTACGATATCTACATAACTTCCTTTTCTTAAATTACTAAAATTTTTACCTATTAATTTAAAAGAAAGATAATTATAGTTTTGTTCTAAAACCCCATCATTATAAATTCTATATTTAATTGGCACAGCAAGTAAAACATTTATAATCATGCTATTATTTTTTTCTTTTGTTTTACTTATTACTCTACCAGAAATTTTAATATTATTCATATATCACCTTTCCTTTTCCTTCTCGCTAATTAATTTAATTTTAAGTTTACTTTCTTTATATTCTACATTTTTAATCTTAGTTAATTCTTCCTTAATCGTTTTATCAGTAATACTAGCGATTGTATCATCTAATATTCTTTTAGCTTCATCTCTATTTTTAGCTTCAACTTCTAAAGTCATACTGCCGGCGATTCTAACATTAAATTCATATCTATTCATTTATCCATTTCCTTTCCGTGTAAAAAAGCAATTAATTTTTTATCCTTAATTGCTTGTTTTAAATCTATTAATATAATTATTTCTTTTGAAGATATATCTTTAATTTTCGTTAAATCATTTAACTGAATAGATAAAATATCTTTTTCAGTATTAAAACCTACTTTAAATATTTTATCTAACAATTTAGTAATATCGTATAAATTATAATTCATCGTACCTCCTTAATGTCTTTTAGTTCGCTAATAACAATTATTTGCTTATTTGTTTTTTCCCTACAAGTTATTAAAGTTAAAGTATTATGATTTTTATTTCTAATTATTTCAGCAGTACCCGTTTTTGGAATATCATAAATGTTTACAACTCCATAGATATATTCTTTGCAATTATAAAAAATACTAATTTCATCTTTTGGTACTAATTTATATAAATACCTAAAGTAAGCAATATTAGAATTACCGCTATGAGCTGCTAAAATAACATTTCCCTGATCAACTTCTGGAGAAGTAGATTCATCTAAAATTTCAATATTTTGATTAACATTATTAGCGGGACTATTTTTAGCTACTAATCCTCGTTCTAAATTTATTTTTGAAATTTTTAATACTGCTATATAACTTATTTTCTTTTGACCTTTTTTAATTCTTTCATTATCATTTGGTATGTTAGAAGTTTCTTTTTGTTTTTCATTTGAAGAAAAAGTTTCTTGTGATTTTTGTTCCTCATAAAATTCCTTAATTGAATCCTGTTCAATATTTTTTACTAAATTATCTTTATACCAATTTAGTAAAAATATGGTTATACCCATTAAAATTAAAAAAGAGCCTACAAAAAGTAAGCTCTTAGTTTTAATCTTATTTTTTTCTTCTACGTGCATAAACAAGAAGTACACTTCCGCCAATGATAAGAATAGCTGTACTAATTTCTAATAAATAATTTTTATTAGAACCAGTAATAGGAACAGAAATCTTAATTTTCTCATCTTTCATCGTAGCTCTAACAATTTCACCATTTTCCTTTATTTCAAAATACATTTTTTCAGGATTTAAAGTATAACCTTTAGGAGCTTCTTTTTCTAAAATATAATAACGGCCATATTCTACTCCTTCAAGAATAATCTTGCCATTTATATCTGTACGTCCACTAAAAATTAATTCATCAGTATCTGCTTTATAGATTTCCACCAAAGTATTAGGTAAAGCTTTGCTAGTAGAAATATCTTCCTTAGTAAATTCTAATGTACCTTTTATTCTTTCATTTTTCATGTTGGATTTAATAATCTCTCCATTTTCACGAATTTCAAAATACATTTTTTCAGGATTTAAAACATAACCCTCAGGAGCTTCCTTTTCTAAAATATAATAGCGACCATATCTTAAACGTTCAATAATTATTTTTCCATTTATATCTGTACGTCCACTAAAAATTAATTTATCAGAATCTGCATTATAAATCTCTATTAAAGTATCAGGAAGAGCTTCATCAGTAGAAAAATCAGTCTTAGTAAATTCTAACTTTCCTGTAATAGGTTGATTTTCCATTGTAACTTCTACAATTTCTCCATCTTCTTTAACAGTAAAATTTATTTTTTCTTCACTTAAAAGGTAACCTTCTTTAGCTTTTGTTTCTATTAAATAATAATTTCCTACTTTTAACTTTTCTAAAGTAATATTACCATTTTTATCAGTCATGCCAGAATAAATAAGTTCATCATTTTCTGTATAAATTTCAATATACGTATCACTTATAGGTGTTTTATTTTCTTTATCTATTTTAAAGAATTTTAAATTTCCCTTCTTTAAGAAATTATCAACAGATAATTCATAGGTTATAACGGGTGTATATTGGTCTTTAAATTCTAAAGAAAAATTATATATTTTATCATTTTTTACATAATCTTCATTAGGATTTTCTAACTCTTTGATATAATAACTTCCAAGATACAAATTATCAGCCTTTGCGATTCCCTCTTCATTTGTAGTTATTTCAGTTATTAAAGTATCTTTGTTATATATTAATTTACCATTAAAATATATATCTTCTGCTGCATAAATTCCGAATTTTATATTTGGTAATACTATTTTTTCATAAGTAAAGCTTTTATCTTTAACAACAAAATTTTCGCCATGCTTAGTTATTATAACCTCACCTGTTACCCGCGAATTAGTAAATTCCAAAGTTAATATTGCCCCAAAAGTATCATCAATAGTAAATTTAGTATTTGTCTTAATTGCAAATTCTAATTCCTCATTATTCCAAAGCCATCCTGGAACTACCTGATCTTCCACTTCAACTAAAGCATAATTACCAGCTTCAAGTGGTTGTGGAGTAATTAATATACCTTCTTCATTTGTTTCAAATTCACATTGTACAATATTTGTTGTTTGACATACAAATTCGTCAGTATCTTTATTTTTTATTTTAAACTTAATACCTTTAATAGGCATAACTTCTTGTGTATCTTTATCAATTTTTACTACTTTTAATCTTGCACGAACAGGACCATTATTAACTATTCTATCAATATCTTTATCATTAATATCAATTTCAAAACATGGTGCCAAACCTCTGCCATCAGTGCCAGAAGTTTGACAGACGTTATACTTTCCATAAGGCAATGTAACATTTGCTTTACCTTTATTATCTGTGGTAATGGTTGTTACCTTTTGATTTTTACTAATTAAAAAAATATCAAATACTGCATTTGGTTCAGCTTCTATTACACCAGATCGCTCATCAGCCATAACTTTAAGCATATCAAATTTAAATTTTTTAACTTGCTCATTAGAAGTTACCTCTTCTATTTCTTCATTAACGTCTATAGTAACGTTATAAGTCTGCGTATCTATCAAATACCCTGTGCTAGCATCTAACTCTTTAACTGTATATTTTCCAAAAGTTAAAGGACCTGACTTTGCATAACCATTAGAATCCGTAACTAATACTTCAACTTGTGTACCATCTGAATTAAAAATTCCATATCTAGCTCCGCTTAAGGTTGCATCTCCCTGTGGATTAGTTCCGGTTTCTTTATCTCGTTTGTTAATTGCAATATAACCCTCACCTTTTGAATTAATACTATAACTAAGAGTAATTGGATCTATATTTCCACGTCTAGCTACATTTTGTGAATCTACTGCATAATATAATCTAATTGGTTCACCATATCTATTCCCTAATTTTTGTAGTTTAAATGATAAATTACCTACTTCATTTGCAGTAATTTTTAAAGAATTTCCTTCTTTATTTACTGTACCACCACTTACGTCAGTAACTTCATAATTTTTTAGCACATTATTAGAATCAGTTAAAGTAATAGTATCTCCTATGGTCATTTCTGATGGTAAATTACCAAAATTTGGAGTAGTTGTATGAGAATTTACCAAATTCATAATTTCGTCCATTTCCGCTTTTAAAGTGCTTTCTAATCTTGCACCATGCAAATACGAAGTAAAATATCCATTAATACCAGTATCAGCGTATTTCCATATTAACATTTGTGCCGCAGTAAACCATTTATCCGCAGAATGATCAACTCCATTTTCATTGTACTGATAACCATAATAAGCTATTCTTTCTATTATTTTCCAATTTTCCTGACTTATTTGAGCAACCGTAGCCAAATCATCTTCTGTAACATTATAGGTACTATCTTCATTTATAGAAGTAAACGGTTGTACACAATAAACCCATGCTCTATCACTACTTCTTAATAAAAATCGTGATTGTTCGTAATAATGTCTTGTACCTTTTTCAAGTTCATAATAATACGGTCCACTAATAAAATCTCCAGCAACTATCTTTTCTGTTGCTGCATTTGCTTTATCTACTTTTAATAAACAACTTAAAAAAGTAAATAATAATAATAATATATATTTTATTTTTTTCATAATCTTTCCTTTCTTTCATAAATTAATACATTAAAAAAAGCTCTGTTTTGAGCTTAATTCAATTTTTCTAAATCTAACATAACCCCCAGAAATTTTCCTGAAGCACTAGTAACAATATCACAACTATATAGATAATTTAAATAAGTATCACCCTTAATAGCACACTCATTTAAGCAATTTTCTTCAGAGCCACAAGAAGTAGCATCAAAATCTATTCTTTCCCAACTATACATAGGCTCATTATAATATTGCTCTTTAGTCATGCCAAGACTATCCCAAATTCCAGTACTGTTTTTTTTCACAGTTTGTTCTTTAACCTCCTGTTCATTTGGCTGTTCTACAAAAGATTTTTCTTTTTCATTTTCATCTTTTTTCTCTGATTCATTTTGATTTTTATCTTTTATTGATTCCTGATTAGTTTCTTGAATTATTGAAGAATCTAAATCATCTTCATTTTTAGATTTTTTCTCCGATTTGCTTTCAATAACCCTTTTACTATCATCAATAGAAGATATTTGGTTAGTAGTCTTTTTATCATTTGTTTTAACTTCAGAAGAATTTTCACCAAATTCTTGTACAACAACCATTGGCTTTGGAATATTAGTACTAGTTGCTCCTCTTATCATTTTTTTATTGTTAAAATAAACCATTGTTGATAAACTTACACTTATCAACACTCCTCCAAAAATTAATATGATTTTTTTCATATTCTACTCCTTTCAACACGTATAGTATAGTATAACTTTTAATTACTAACAATTGTATAATTTTTCAGTAAGTAATAATAGTTAGTTTTAAGGGTAGATTGTAAGGAGGGATTTTTAAATAATATACTCCTATCTTTCCACTTGTTTTTTTTCACGTTTTTTTTGAAGAAATTTGTCATAATGAATTACTGCTTTTACAATGTAATCTTCTCTTTCTTTATCGCTAGTTAAATTTTTGGGGAGTACATTGCTTATCTTATTTAAACTAATTCTTAGTTTTATGTCTTGATTAGGTTTTTCTTCTTCCATAATTTCTTCAATAAGTTTAGGAGTAAGTTTTTGATTTTTGCTTAAATCTTTTAGTCTTATTGCTTGAGCGTGTGAAGGAGTACAATCATTACATTCCATACTATCTAAAAGAATATTTTGTTCTTCTTTAGTTAAATAAGATATTTCTACTGCTGGACTTAAAGCCATTTTCGGAGTTAAGCCTAAAGTATCATTATCCACCATTTCTAATAATTTGGGTATTAATTCAGTTAGTCTTATATACCTTTGAACATTTCGTCCACTTTCATTAGTTGTTTGACCTATTATATCTACACTTTTTAACTTGTCGACAACTTGTCGCGAAGTTGCTTTACCTTGATGACTCATTGCTTCTAGTTTCATTTTATAAGCAAATGCTTTTTCGCTTGGTAGTATTTTTTCACGTTGAAAATTACTATCAACCATTATAATAGTTGCTTCATCATCACTTAAATCTCTAACAATACAGGGTATAGTTTCTAATTTAAGCATTTCACTTGCTTTTTTTCTTCTATGCCCTGAAACCATTTCATAAGTTCCATCTGCTTTTTTTCTAACTATTGCTGGTACTAATACTCCCTTGTCTTTAATGCTTGATAACAAATCTTCTTCAATATTTACCTTAAATGGGTGTTTAGGAAAGTCAACTATGTCTTTAATAGGTATATTAACTATTTTCTCTAAAGACATTTCGTCTCTTTGCTCTTGATTAGTAAATAAGTCATCTATCGAAGGTAGGCTCATTTCTGGTCTTTTCATATTTGATTAATTCTTTAGCAACCTGTGAATAAGCATCTGCAACTTTGCTATTCTTATCATAGGAATAAATACTTTTACCAGAAGAAGTAGATTCTGCAACTTTTACAGCAATCGGTATTTGGGTTTTAAATATTTTTACTATACTCCCATAACTTTCTTGCAATACATTTCTAGTTTCTTTTGATAGATTAGTTCTTTGGTCTACTAATGTTAGTAATATACCTTCAACTGCTAAATTCCTATTAATATGATTTTTAACTTTATTTATGGTACTTAACAACTGTGTCATGTTTCTTGCTGCTAAATATTGCGTTTGTACTGGTATAATTACTTTATCGGCTGCTGCCAGAGCATTAATTGTTATTAAACTTAATGATGGCTGACAATCAATTAATACATAATCATAGTTATCTTTTATATCTTTAAGGCAATTAGATAATGTACTCTCTCTATTCATAGCACTTATAAGACTTAAATCCATAGCAGTTAAATCAAGGCAAGAAGGTATTAAATCAACGTTTTCTTTATGGTGTAAGATTGCTTCATTTGCATTTATAGAATTGTCATTTATAGCTCTTGCCATTAGAGTTGCAATAGTAGAAATATTTTCTTGTATATCATAACCCATACACGTTGTTAAATCGCCTTGAGGATCCATATCAACTAATAGAACCTTATTTCCCATTTTAGATAAAGCTACACCTAAATTAAAAGTAGTCGTGGTCTTACCAACTCCGCCTTTTTGATTAGCTATTGCAATTACTTTTCCCATTGCTTTCCTCCTTTCCGTATAAACTAGGCCACCTTAATAATAAGATGGCTATGTATAACCCCATAAAAAAAGTAGCTCAATTTAAGCTGCTATCTTTCATTGTTTTTAAAATGAACTATTCTTTTTTCAAAATCTATATCACCAAATCTTAAATTTTTTATTTCTTTCCAAGATACTTCACTTTTCCTTAAAAGTTTTAGTTTATTATAAAGATTTCGATTTTCTCCGAATAATAAACAAAATTCTAAATAATCAGCTTCTTCATTGCTTATATTTTTAATATAGATTTTCTCTTCTTCAGGTTTAATAAGAACTTTTCTTTCTAACTCTGTATTAAGTCTTGGTAAATGATTAATGTAATTATAATTTGTTTTATACTCTCTACATATTTTTTCAATAGTAGGGTATAATTCTCTTGATAAATCGCTATATCCGAAATAGCTAATATATTCTAATCCTCTATCTTCATTAAAGTCTAATTTATTTTTATCATTAACTGGGACTTTTGAGATTAGTATTTCAATTTCTCCTTTTTTACTTCTAATTTTTATGGGTATATGTTTTTTTATACCTTCATTAATTATATGAATACATATTGGGGCATTATTTATATGTCTGTGTTTTAAATAATAATTTACTAATCTATTCATACTTGTTTCTCTTCTTTCTTCCTCCACTCAAATTCTCCTCTCATTAAAAATCGTTACGAATAAAATACGAATAAAAGTCACAAAAAGTTTTTTTGCATTTTTGTTTTATTGCGTTTTATTGAGGTATTTTAAAAAAATTAAATAATACTAAATCCCTTTAAATAAGGGACTTTTTCTGATATAATCATAATATGATACAAAATATTCCACATGATTATTAGGAAATAACTCTTTAAATTCTGCATATAATTGTCCTGCAAGTGTTTTATTATGAGCTAAAACTAAAGTTGGTTTATTAACTTGAGCGATAACATTTGCAATCGTAAAAGTTTTACCAGTACCAGTTGCCCCAAGTAATACTTGTTCTTTTTTCCCATCTTTAATTCCTTCTACTAACTCTTTTATCGCCTGTGGTTGGTCTCCACTTGGTTTATATTTTGAAATAAGTTCAAACATTTTAGTAACTCCTTTCTGAATTAGGTGAGACGCGTCTCGCCAATCAATCAATTAATTAATTTTCTTATCTAGTATAATTTTATAAAGATTATATTTCAAAATCATTTATCTTATAAAGTTGTCCTGCCGAAGTTTTATTATGAGCTAAAACTAGCATTTTTTATTTACTTCTTTCGCCAACTTATTTTTTCAACATTATAAAATTCCTTCCTTTGAATTTTTCAGACGTGTCTGAAGAATTATAAAAAATTAATATTTACTACTAATAAATTATATCTTTCAAAATCATTCCTCTCTATTATTATTGTTTCTTTTTCGTAAATTATTTTAACACTTTAACATATATAAAACAAGAATTTTAAAAGTAATTCTTAAAAGTAATTCTTGTATTAGTGTAATTATCTTAAATATTAAATTTCAATAAAGTTTCCTTTAATTCATTTATTTTCATAATATATCTATCATAATCTTCTTTAGATAAAATTCTATAATATTTAAAAGGACAATTATCTTGTTCTAATTCAAAATAAAAAGTATCTTTTAAATCATTTATATTTACAACTTCAATAATATTATCTTTCTTATCTATTATCAAATAATATTTGTTATTATTTTCATTTTTAACAATACTCATAGGAACTAAAGCATTTATATCATCAGTAATTAATAATCTAGAAGTTAATTTTTTCCTCGCCTTTATTCTATCTTCCTTTGGTAAATTAAATATTTTATTATTATATTCTATTTCTTCTTTTGAAGCATTTCTTCTTATACTATATCCATTTTTTTCTAAATTAATTTTTTTAAGAATAGAAGTAGCAAAAAAGGTGCGATAAACTCCTCCTTTAACTAATATATCTCCCATACCAAGTTTACTTATATTACTAGAATATATTTGATATACATTATAAATATCTTTATCAATATTATATACATAATACATATTACCATTATAAATAACAATAGAACCTATATTAATACTAGAACTCTTTTTATTCTTTTCTTTTAATTGTTCTATTTTATATTGGTTAATTATTTCTATTTCTCCAGTATTAAAAGTATCTATAAGAGTATAATTAGACTTTTTACTTATTCTCTCTTTATTCTCAAAAATAAAGCTATAATAAGTATTATTTATTAAAATATTATTACACTTCTTTATATGTTTTTTTATTCTATATACTTCATATTCACTTTTCTTTATATTATTTATATAATATTTATTATTATTTATAATTATTATATCTCCAATACTTATCTTATAATTTAAATATTTCTTTTCTATTTTAGGCTTTGTTTTAAAACCACTATTTATTAAAATATATAAATGTTTCTTTAATTGATTTAAATCATAAGAACTTAATTTTCCAATTGTTTTTACATATTGATTTTCATTTAATTCATACACTTTTAAACAATTAATATAACTATTTTTATGCATTTCATAATTAAGACGTCCTAAAGGATAATAAGGTATTTTCCATGTTATTTCATTATGTGGATTACTAGTACATTGAAGAGCAACAACTTTAGTTTTAGTCTTTTTAATAATTACATAAGGACTTTCTTTATGTCCTTTTTTAAGTTTACGCATTTCTTCTTCTGTTTTGTATCTTTTAGCCCAGATAATATCACCAATATCTAAAGTTAATATACCATTTGCTTCTTTAATTTCATCAACCATTTTTTATTTCCCCTTTATTTTTAATAATTATAACAAATAATACTATCTTATACAAGAAATTTTAAAATAAATTTTAATTTAAATAATTAAAACAATTTTTAGTAGCATATATCTTTATTTAGTGTTATAATATCTTTACAAGTTGGAGGTGG
>CANQTE010000015.1 GCA_947626695.1 uncultured Bacilli bacterium
TATTATTTTCTAATAGTTTAGAAAGTTCATTACAGATTAATTCTTCATCTTCAACTATCATAATTTTACTCATATATCTCACCACATTTCTACTTATTATTATACCATGAATATGCTTTATTTAACATTACAGTTTTGTAACATTGAAAAATCAAATATTAGTATATTTAATATGAACCTTTTAAGTTATTATTAAGTTACAAAATAAAAAATTATCAAATCTACTTGATAATTTTCATACAAATCGCATTTTTTAATACATTAAAAATTAGAAAATAAATTTATTTGCATCACTAAATTTTTTTATTTTTTCTAGCAAGTTTTAATTTGTCTTTCATTAAAAAAGCATTATTAGCTTTTATTTCTAAATTTTCTAAAAAATCAAAAACTTCTTCTTCATTTATAGCATTCTTATCATGAAAACTCTCACTAATTGCATCTTCTAAAGAAAAACCATAACCATAGTTACATCTACCTACTATTTCCGCTTGAAATTTATCTAAATAATCTTCTGTTAAAGTATTGTGATCTAATTTAGGTTGCGTTTCCATTATTTCCCATTTTAAAGTCGCCAGTTTTTCCCGTAGTTCATCTCTTAAATCGTCTATGCTTTTAGGAGAATCAGCAGCAATAGAATAATTTTTACCAACATTAAAATAAAATGTGTTATCATATTGCTCTACACCAATTGGTATTATTTCTACTCCTGTTTCCATTGCCATTCTAACTGTGCCATTAAATATTTTCATTACTACTAAATTAGGAGTTACATTCCAAGCACCCTCTGGATAAATTAGTAGATTGCCACCCTTTTTTAATAATTCAATAGCTCTATTATAAGCAATTTTTCTATCTTCCCTATCTTTAGTTTCAAGAGGTATTACTCCATTCATTCTTAAACCCTGATAAATAGGCATTTTATATAATATTCCTGGATCGCCTAACATTAAATATGCTGGTTCATTAATAACTTGAAATGTTCTTTGAATATCATTTCCCCCAATATGCGTACAGGCATAAATTTTAGGTTTATTAGTTTTTATATGTTCATCCTTAATTATAACTATATTTTCTTTAGATAATAATTGATCTATTTTAAGTATTAAAGACACTAAAAAATAAATTCTTTTTCTTATATTAATTCCTTTTAATTCTTTGCCTTTTCGATAATCTTCTTTTCTTAATTCACAATAATATTTTATTAATTCTTCAATTGCCATTTTTCTTTTTTCTATTAGATTTAACTTATTCATGCTGTTTCCTCCTAGTAATCAATATTATATCAATAATTATATATATTTTAAATATTAAACCTTAAAAATAGTAGGATTACCTAAATGACACTCATAATATTTTAATTCTTTTATTTCATCTGGAGCATCTTCAACTTCACCCTCATAGATTAATTTGTCATCTTTATAAACTTGTATTTTCATTTTTCTAAATCCACTTATTTTTCCATAATACTTCATTGTTTCACCTTCAATTTTTATATAGTTTAACTTTTAATAGACAATAAATCATATATATCTTGAGAAGTTAATCTCATATCTATATTATCTAAATTATTTATTAATTCAGCTAATATTTTTTTATTATTTTGTTTCTCTAAAATTTTTTCCTCGATTGTATTTTTACAAATTAGTTTAACAATTTCAACTGAATTTCTTTGACCAATTCTGTGTGTTCTATCATTTGCCTGATTTTCTATTTGCGGATTCCACCAAAGATCAACATGAATTACTACATCAGCAGCAGTTAAATTTAAACCATATCCACCTGTTTTAAGACTTAATATAAACGTATTGGTATCGTCTGAATTAAATTTATCTACTAATTCTAATCTACGCTGTTTATTAACACTACCATCCATAGTATAGTATGTTATATTATTTTCATCAAATTTCTTACGTATTAACTCAATAGCACTAATATAATTGGTAAAAATTAAAATTTTATGACCATTTTTTATATATTCTTCAACTAAATTAATTAAAACATTAATTTTTTCACTATTTTGATTAATAGTATTATCAATCAATATTGGATCTACACAAATTTGCCGTAGTTTAGAGATTAATCCTAAAATATTAACTTTCTCTTTATCAAAATCACCATTTTTCACTATATTTCTAACTTCATTTCTAACATTATTTAAATAGAGATTATAAAATTCTGTTTGTTCTTCGCTCATATTAATTAATATATTATTTTCTATTTTTTCTGGTAATTCACTTAATACTTTAGATTTTTCCCTTCTTAAAATAAATGGGCTTACAATTCCTTTTAAAATATTAAGTTTATTGTTATTAGAGTTAGTAATATATTTTACTTTAAATTTTCTTTCACTAATCAAATATTCTGGCATAACAAACTTAAAAATACTCCATAGATCAAGAAGTGAATTTTCTATTGGTGTCCCAGTTAATGCCACTTTTTGTTTAGCTTTTAATTTAAACACACTTTTTGCAGTTTTAGTGTCAGGATTTTTAATTGTTTGAGCTTCATCTATAACAATTAAATCAAATAATATATTTTCAAATAAAGAAATATTTTTATTTAGTAAATTATAACTTAAAATAAATATATCATTACCTTCAAGATTTAAATTTATGCAATTTTCAATAACAGTATATTTTAAATGACTTGCAAATTTATCAAATTCTTTTTTCCAATTATAAATCAAAGATGTTGGAGCAATTATTAATGCTTTTTTATTTTTTACCAAATAATTACTTAAATAATATATTATCTGTACTGTTTTGCCTAATCCCATTTCATCAGCTAGAATACATCCAAAATTAAATTTATTCATTTTATATAACCAATTTATACCATCTATTTGATAATCTCTTAAAATTGATAATTGTAAATCTCGATTATTATTATAATTATCAAAGCTATTTAAAAAATTAATTAAATTATCAGAAAAATGGACAATTGAATAATTATTTTTTATTTTATTTAAATATATTGCTTTGCATATTGGAAGATTACCTTTACAATTTTCTGTAATTTCCATTCTTCAATCAAATCTTTCAATTGATTAAAATAATAGTCATCTGTATTATCAATTAAGTTTTTAATTTCTTTTATTGTATTAAAATTTGTAAATTTTTTATTTGGTATAATGCTATAAGTTAAATCATTATCTTTTATATCAAAGTTTACTTTGATTTTTATATTTTCAATTATTGTGGCAAAAAATTTTAAACAATATATTATATGAACACATAAACCATTATTTAAATATTCTTGACAAGTACAATGACCATTTATAGAATAATTATTTATTATAATTTTAGTATTTAAATAAGAAATATTATATTGATCTTTAATTTCTTCAATTTTAAAAAAATATGCCAAAGAATTATTTTCAATTACACATTTATCATATTTGATATCATTAATTTTGATTCTATTAATATTATCAGTATTTTCTTTTTCATATTTTAAATACTTTTCTACTTGCCAACTCATAAATTTCTTTTACCTTTCTTTTTTATTATACAATATTTCAATATTTTTTACAATTTAAGATAATAAATATATTATATTTTAATACAATAAAAGAAGCTACCGATTAGGATAGCTTCAAAAAGAATAAAAAGGGGTTGACTAGTGTGATACTAGCACCAATTCGCCTAATAAGTTGAATTGGTAGTTATATTATAGCAAATAAACTAATTATTGCAAGCAAATTTTATAAATTATAACCTAATTTTTCTAATTCCATAATTGCTATTGCCGATAAATTTTCTTTTGTTAATTTTTCTATTTCAAAAAATTCAGCACCTAAAGAATCATCATTTATTTCATTTACTTCCATTTCTTGTTTTACTTCGTTATTAAATTCTGTTATCTTATAAAATACTCCAGTATGATGTACTTTTATCATTTCTTCTTTCCATTGCCAATCAAATGCCACAGAATCAGCATCAAATAATTCGGCATTAATTACTTCAATTCCAACTTCCTCTTGTAATTCTCGTTTTAATGCTTCAATTGGTCTTTCACAAAATTCTATAGTTCCACCTGGTAAATCTAATTTTCCATCATATGGTCCACCATTTTTATGAATTAATAAAATTTTATTATCTTTTATTACTAAACCATAAGCTCCTAATTGTTTAAATTCTTTCATTTTAATTTTTTCCTTTCATACTTATATAGTAGCAAATTTATTATATTTTGTCAGCACCAATTATAAATTTTTAACTCTTTTTCTTGCATATTGTAATGAATCATAATCATTTTTATGGTAGCCTTCCCAAGTAAAATTCATTTCTTCTTCACTGCAATAATCACAAAAAGGTATATATTCATTTAATTTTTCAATAGCTTGCCAACCATCTGTTACATCTAATAAATTAACATAGTCTTCATTACTTACATTAAAGTCAAGATTACATTTTTCATTTAAAACATAGCTTAACAACGGGTAATAACATTTTGCAATTTTCCCGTCTCTTAAAAAGCGACAAAATCTTCCTACACACATAGTGCTTGCTTTTCTACCTTCTTCACTTCTTTCAGATGTTAATCTTGTTTGGAAATATTCAATTGGAGATAAATCCGGAACATAATTATCATTAAAAATATATTTGATTCCAAAGTCATTTAATTTTGATATTATATTATCGATTATTTTTTTTGTTGGTTTATACACAGAAATACACACTGTAATATCATTCTCTTTAAGAGTGTTCAATAAATTATCAGATAAATGATTAATCAATAACCCATTTGTTACTAAAACTATATTTGTAGTTGGTAAATAAGTTCTCGCTAATTTAATTAACGAATCTAACTCTGGGTGAAGAAGTGGCTCGCCACCTAACAACCTAAAATAATATAAGTTAAAATTTTTTGATATTAATTGAAGATCTTTTTCAAATTCTTGAGGATTAATAAATTTTTTATCACAAATATTTGAAAAATGGGCACACCCTTTGCAATTTAAATTACAATGATCAACAATGTTTACTTCTAAATAATTTAAAAAAGGTACACTTAAATCAACTTTAGAACATAATCTATTAAAATCATCAAAAGTAGCATTTTCTCCTAAAGTTAATAATTCTTCATTTACAACATAAACATATTTAAAACCTTTTTTTCGTAAATAGGCAATTGTATCACCCATAATAATAGCTTTTTGGGTTATAAATATATTACTTGTTTCATTATCAATTTGAGAATTGTCATCTAATTCCAAAGTTGGAATAGATGGATTCGGTTCTATATAAATAGGCATATAGAAATCTTTTAGTTTTAATAAAGCCTCCACCTTAATATTTTGTTTACCTAATATATCTGCAACTTTATTAGCAAAATAACCTGTTCCAAAAATATAATTTTTCATATCGATTCCCCTATCTTTTTAATTTATTTAATTTTGAGGTAAAATTATCGTACATCCAATCATATCTGCCATAATTTTTAATCTTACACTCTACAATCATTTTAAATATAATATACATTCTATAAATTTCAATTCTTATTTTTTCATCATAGTTAAGTTTTTCTTTACCATAACCCTTTAAAAAATCTTCACTTGTAATACCATCAATAGTATGAAAATAAAAGGTCATAAGTTCATCACAGAAATAAAGATCAGAAAAATCAACTATACCTGACACATTACCATTATTAACTATTACATTTCCGTCCCAAATATCTGTATGACATAAGCATATGTTATTTACATTATTTAAACTATTTTCATGTTCTTTTAATATTTTTAAAATATAATTATAGGTATCTTCAGTAATGTCTAAAGCATTATTTCTTCCATCATTCATAAGCATTTTAAATAAATAAACTACAAATTCATAATTATTTTTAAAATGATATTTAGGATTACTTGGAATAAAATATTTTTGTGATTTAATTGAACTAATTTTCTTACTTAATAATCCCAGTTGATATTCTATTTGTTTTCTTTCTTCTAAAGAAATGTTATCTTTATTTTCTAAATAATTTACTCCTTCAATATAAGTCATAAAGAAATAGGAAAAATTACATATTTTCTTTGAATTATCATAAAATAAAATTTTTGGTGATGGAAAATTTATTTTTTCCATTAATTTTAGCATTTTTATTTCCCACCAAAAGGTATTTTTGTCAACGGATATAGATTTTAAAATGTTTAATGGTTCTAACTTTAAAACAGTTTTGAATCCATTATCTTCTATTAAATAAACTTTGCTTTCAACTCCACCAGTTAAACTTTTAATTTTTATATTCTCTCCAGATTTTGAAAAAGCATTTTCGTATATTTTTCTTATAAGAGTTTCTGATAAAAAATTACTTTCTTCCATGATTTAGCCCTTCATCTCTTTTAATATATTTGCGAATAACACCATCAGTAAATTGATATTCGCTATCATCAACTGTTAAATGAAATACATTATCATAGGCATAATTTCTAATTTTTTTCTTATAAACATCTCTAATTTGATGTTTTAATTCGCAAATTTCTTTAAACATATAGCCTTTCATTTTATCTTTAACAATTCCTGAAACTTTTATTACCAATCGTAATATTGCTATAGTATTAGAATCATATTTATCAATTAATGCACAAGCTTTATAATAGGCAACTCCTTCAAAATCATGATTGAAATAATATATATCATTAATAAAGCTTTGATATTGTTCTCCTAAATCAATTAAAAGACTATCTTCAATTACCGCTTTTTTGCTTATATCACTTATAGCTTCTTTAATTAAATCATTATTTAAAGCATTCCATAATATTCCAATACATAAAATATCTTTACTTGGGATTTTGCTTCTATCAATATAATTGTTATCAAGTAAATAATTTAAAATATCTAAAGTATTATCTAAATCATCATATATACTTACATCATCAGAATTTAATAGTAACATTATTAAATCATTAGCAACTATTTGTAACTTTTCTTTAAAATCTCCAACTACAACTTTATTAAACTTAATATCTCTCATATAAGTTTTTAAAATATGAGATAACCCATTAAAAAGACATTTTTCAGCAGCAGCTTTATGTTCTATTCCACAAGTATTTATAATATCAGAATATGCTTTAATACTCCAATCTCTCAATTGAAATATCTTTTCATTAAATGTTGCTGTAATGGAATTGGAAGTTCTTTGAACATAATTATAACATTCTTTTGTATCACATATAAATCTTCCACCTTTTAAGCTCATTTTAAGCATAAAGTCTGTATCTTCTTTAAAGACAGATCTATCAAATCTAGTTTCACCAATATAACTTTTTTTAAAAAGCTTATCCCAAACCGCAATTGATATTAAACCATTAGCATATGCTTCTATATTTTCTTCTGAGCCATTAAAAGTATCTATTTTACGTTCACTACTAAATCTCCTTATACTACCATTTCTTGTATGAACATAAGCTCTTACTGATGCTACATCAGAATTTGTTTGTTTTATATTTCTTAATAGTGTTTCAACCATATCATTTTCCATATAGTCATCTGAATCTATAAAGCAAATATACTCTCCTGTTGAAAGATCTATGCCTCTATTTCTAGTTTCAGCAAGCCCAACATTATCTTGATGAATTACTTTTATTCTGCTATCCATACTAGCAAATAAGTTACACATTTCCAAAGATTTATCTGTTGAACCATCATCAATTAATATTATTTCTAAATTTCTGTATGTCTGATTTAATATACTTACTATACATTTTGGCAAATATTCTAATGTATTATGTATAGGTACAATTATTGTTACTCTATCTTTACTTTTTAAATTAAAATCAATATAATTTCTTAAAGTTTCTTGCCATTTTGAATTATTCATATTTAACTCTAGGTGAAAGCTTGTTTCTTTAAATTTAGAATCTATAAATTCCCGTTTGCATTTATTAAAAATATTTTGTTCTTCTGCTTCATCTTTTTTGTTAACTTTTATTAATATTTCACAAATATTCACTAAAGGCGAATCCTCTAAAAAAGTATAATCAAAAGCTACCATTTGATTTTTACCTACTGATTCGCAAATTTCTAATATTTTACTATCAATTATTCTTTTTACATTTGGATCTTCAATTTTATCTAATAATTCTTTACCAATTATTCTATCTAAATCAAAGTATTTTATGGAATAGTTGTTTCTAAAAAATTCTGATAACTCTTTTTTTCCACTTTTACTATTTCCAGCTATACCTATAATCATTTATGAATATTCCCCCTAAATTGAAAAATATATTATCATAAATGACTTAAAAAGTCAAATTTACCTTAATTTAATAATTCTTTTAAAATAGCATACATGACATCTACTACAATTGAATTACCAGCTTGCTTATATAAAGAAGTTTCACTGCAAACTTTACTAGCTTTATAATAATCATTATCATCAAACCCCATTAATCTCCAGCATTCTTTTGGAGTTAATTTTCTTATTCTCATTTTTAATCCCCCTTTTTTTCTATACTTCTACTACAATTTTGGCATTATCAGATGTATTTGACGCTGTTAATGTTGGGCAATTTCCTAATTCTGAAAATAATCTCGATGATTGGTTAAATTTGCAATGTCTATCAGTACCACATCTTCCACCTAAAGCAAATTTAGTCATATCTACTTCATATATAATTTTTTTATCATCTTTATTTTCAAATATTCTTTTGTTCTTGCTTTCAACATATTCATTATTTGTTAAATAATATTTTTCATTAACATTGCAATCTAAATAATCTCTTAAATTTTTTGTTTCATGCAAAACTTTTGGAAAATTAAATTGTTTAAAATTATTTAAAATTGCAATTAAAAAATACCTCTTTCTTATTTGAGGTACTCCAAAATCTGTAGCAGATATTATATTATCATACAAAGTATAGTTTTCCTTTTCTAAATCTGTTTTAAATGATTCCAAAACATTTTTAAATTTTTTACTCTTTATGCTCGCAACATTTTCAAAAATAATATATTTTGGTTTAATTTTTACTTCTTTTATTAATCTAATCATTTCCCAGCCTAAACTTGATCTCGTTAAGCTATTGCAATCAAACCCACGCATTTTACCAGCGCAAGATATATCTTGACATGGAAATCCTCCAATCCATAAATCACAATATGGTAAATCTTCGCCCTTTATTTTAGTTATATCTCCTAAATTCAAATTTTCATTAATGTTATGAATAGCACAATAACTTTTAATTGCATTTTTATCTATTTCTGAAAAAAATTCTATATTATAATCTTTTATAAATTTTTCTTTTTTTAATTTTTCTAAAGCTTTTTCTGGACTTCCTATCCCACTAAAAAATGTACCAACTTTTATAATATTTAACATTTACAATTCCCCCTTTTTTTGAAAAATAAAAGATATAGATGTTTTCTATACCTTAAAATTAACATATAAATAATAATTAAAATGCAATTATTTTTTGAAAAGATATTTTATAATAACTAAAATGAGGTTTTAATATCATTATTTCATGGCTATTTATATTTTTTGACAAAGAAACATTCTTCAACCGCGGCACCACCTACCAATGCTCCAGTTAAAAATGGAAAAAAGAATTGTCTTTCACCACCCTGAACACCATATTGTCTAGCATAATAAGGATATCCATTTTGATAATTCATGATTACTCACCTCTAATATAAGTTATGTTAAAGAACTAAAATGCTTCAAGACAAATACCTAATAAATATTAAAAAGAACTATTTCTAGTCCTTTACAACTTCTGTTTGATACCAATAATATCCTGTTTCATTTTTTCTAAAAGTATGTTTATATTTTGGAAACTTATCAATATTATCCAAAAAATATTTATTTAATTCTTCATACTTTCCTGATAACGATGCATCAACTTCATATTCTTGATTAGTAATAACATTTTTTAAAACCATCAAATCATAATAACCATATATTTCATAAATTATCAATTCTTCATTACTTACTTTATAATCAACTATTTTACTAAAAGACATATAAGATGTTCCACCACAATTGCTAACTCCATAAAACTTACTACTATTACTATCATAATAATAACACATATATCCAAGAGCCGCATAACCTTGACTTGACTTAGTTAATGTTATATCACTTAAATTATACATTTCTTTTAGCAATTTAAAAAAATCATCTTCATCTATAACAAAATTATAAATAATTTCTTCACCATCAGCATTATTATAAAAAAGATTATTAATTTGATTACAATTATCATTTTTTCGACATAATGCATCTAAAACCATTCCATATATAATTTTTCTATTAATCTCATCTATATTTTTACTGCGATAAAAATAAACATTTTTATTGGTATCTTTATCATGAACATATGGTACATAACCTAAATACTTTCTAAGTTCTTCTTCACTTAAAGTTATCTCCTCTTTTTCATTATCTTTATTATCATTACTTTCTATATCTTTATCATTTATTTCATTATTACTATCTGTATTTGTATTATCTTTATCTCTCATTACTAAATAAATAGAACCACTAGCTATCGCTGTTACTAATACTAAAATAATAACTAAATAAATACTTTTTTCTAATTTACCCATATAAACTCCTCTTTTTCTTAAGTCTATTTAACCATAATGAAATAATTAAAACAAGAAAAAATTATACTTTAAACCATACTTTACATTTATTTACATTTAAAAAGAACTATTTCTAGTCCTTTACAATTTCTGTTTGATACCAATAATATCCTGTATCATTCTTCTTAAATGTATGTTTATATTCTGTAAATTTATCTTTATTATTCTTTATATAATCTTTTGCTTGATTTTCTTCTCCATCATTAAATGTTTTAATCTCGTTATTTTGTTTAGTATTAAAGATTGTAAAATTTCCATTCTCTATGTAATTAACTTGAGCAACTCTTGTATAGATTACTAATTCATCAGTACTTGCTTTATATTCTTCAACATCATAAAAATAAGTTGGAAAATTAGTAAAATCTATAACTTGAAATTTATTATCTTTTAATTCATAGTAATAAACGCCATCTGTAATAGAATTAGTTAAACTAGTATTTTTAATATCTTTATTATACATTTTTAAAACTAACTCATCAATTACACTTTTATTTATTTTATCATTTTGAGATTCAATTTTTAAACTTAAAGCATTACCTACTAAAGTTTCTGTTGAAATATTATTTACATTTATATTAGATTTAGTAAATAACGAATTATTTTCTTCATCCAAATAATTTTTTGGAAGATAATCTAAATACTCCCTAAGTTCCTTTTCACTTAAAGTTATCTCCTCTTTTTCATTATCTTTATTATCATTACTTTCTTTATCCTTATCAATTATTTCATTATTTTCTGTATTTGTATTATCTTTATCCCGCATTATTAAATAAGTTGTTCCACTTGCTATAACCGCCACTAAAGCAAGAATAATTACAGCATATATACTTTTTTCTAATTTACCCATACAATCTCCTCTTTTCTTAAGTCTATTTAATCATAATGAAACAATTAAAGCAAGAGAAAATTATACTTTAAACCATACTTTACATTTATTTACATTTAAAAAGAACCATTTCTAGTTCTTAATCATTCCTAAAAAATAGTTCTTTTTTCCTTTTTTAATAATCATCACTTTATTATCTATCGCATCTTTATCACTTACTACATATTCTAAATCTGTAATCTTTTTATTATTTAAACTTATTGCTCCCGCCCCTATAAACTCTCTTGCTTCTCTTTTACTAGAGCATATCTTATTATTCACTACAAAATCTACAATATTATTATTAAGTGTAACCCCTATTGTTGGCACTCCCTTTAAAGAATTAATAATATCTTCACTTGTTAATTCTCTAACTTTATCACTAAATAGACTCTCACTTATTTTAACTGCTTTTAAATATTCCTCATGTCCATGTAAGAAAGTAATAACTTCTTCTGCTAGTTTTTTATGAGCAATTCTTTTTTCAGGGGCTTCTTTATGGATTTTTTCTAATTCTAAAATTTCTTCTTTAGATAAGAAAGTTAATTTTTTTAGATAATCAATTACCATTTCGTCTTCAACATTAATAAAGAATTGATATAACTCATAACTTGATGTTTTATTTATATCAAGCCATATAGCTCCACCTTCACTTTTACCAAACTTAGTACCATCTTTTTTAGTTATTAAAGGCATTGTAAAGCCATATACTTCTTTTCCTGTTTTTTTTCTAATTAAATCTATACCAGCGGTTATATTTCCCCATTGGTCTTGGCCGGCAACTTGCATGATACAATTTTTATGTTCATATAACCAAAGGAAATCTAATGATTGCATAATCATATAAGAAAATTCAGTATAAGTTATACCAGCGTCTATTCTTCTTTTGATAATATCTTTATCTAGCATATAATTAATACTAAAATATTTACCATAATCTCTTAAATAATCAATGAAGTTAATATCTTTACTCCAATCATAGTTATTTACTATTTCAAAGCCAAATATTTTTTGAACTTGTTTAGTTAAAGCATCAACATTGTGGCTCACTTGTTCTTTTGTAATCATTGCCCTTTCTGCGGTTGGTTTAGGGTCTCCGATTTGTCCTGTTGCTCCACCTATTAAAAGGATGGGATTATGACCAGCTTTTTTAAGACGCGCGGCCATTAAAAAGGAAGAAAAGTGCCCTATATGAAGGGAATCTCCAGTTGGGTCTGTTCCAATGTAAAAAGTTACACCACCTTTATTTAATAGTTCTTCTATTTTAGGACTTGAGATATCTTTAATTAGTCCTCGCCATTTTAAATCTTCAAAAAAATTCATTTTAAACCTCCATGAAATTTCCTTTTTTCATTATATCTAAAGTTGTACCATTTTGCAAGACTGCTTTTATTTCTAAATCACTAGTTCCAATAAAAAAGTCAACGTGTTCTAAAGAATAATTGATACCAGATGCTTGTAATTCTTCATTATTCATGCTTAGGCCATTTACAAGACATTCATTAAATCCCATACCTATAGCCAAATGACATGAAGCATTTTCATCATATAAAGTATTTTTAAATATAATGTTAGTACTTGATATGGGAGAGTTATAATCAACGATTGCTACTTCGCCAAGAAAGTGCGAACCCTCGTCAGTTTCAATAATGCCCTTTAAAATATTTTTCCCTATTTTAGCGTCGTAATCAATTATTTTACCATCTTTAAATTTAAGATAAAAATCACTTATGATACTATTTTGATAAACTAATATTTTGCTAGAATAAACTATACCATTTACTCTTTTATAATCAGGTGAGGTAAATACTTCTTCAGTTGGCATATTAACTAAATTAGTTCCCTCAGCACTTTTAAATAAATAATTTTTAGGAAGGCCAATTTCTAGGTTAGTTCCTAAACTATTATGATAGATTAATTTATCTATTTTAAGATTAGTTAAATAGTTTGCTCTATTTTCAAGTTTTTTAATTTTATTTGTCCATGCTAAAACGGGGTCATCTTCATTTATTAAACATATTTTAAAAATTAATTCCCAAAGTTCGTCCGTAGTATTTACGCCTTCAATATCATTTGCCCAAATTTCATTAGGAACGGCACTAATATTCCATTTAACTAAACCTTTATTTTGATATTCACGATATATTTTTATACTTTCTGCTTTAAATTTATTAACTTTAGCAAGCAATTCTTTATCAACACCATTAAAATAGTTAGGTAATGGTGAGCTTAAATTTAGAAAGGCATAACCTTTTTTAGCAAGAGTATTATATTTAGAAATATCAAAATAAGGACTTTTGATAATATTTTCATAAGTTTCATTTAAAAGTAGCTCTTTTTCTTTTTCAGGGTCAGATATTAAAGTTTCTATATCATTTATTCCAATTTTTTGGGCTTCTTCAATTACAAGTGTAATAAAATCTTTAATTAGAGTGGAACCAATTATAAATAATTTATCTTTTTTGGTTAATTTTAAACACCCTTCAATTAAAAATTTGGCATATTTTCTTTTTTTATCCATAAATATTCTCCTTTTCATAATTAAAAGTTCATAAACAAAGAGCACCCTTATTTATGAACTTCATTTATAATCTTAAACTACATTTTATTATTTATAAAACGTATCTACTATTTCATAATTACTATAACTTCCTTTTCTACTTGCTAAGTCCGTGATACAGTTATCCATATCGGTATATTTTACTTTAAAGTAGAATGGAACAAAATAGATATTTGATTTAATGTTTGGCGCATAATAACTTGTTAAATTATTATAATTTTTAATATTTACATTAGCTTCAATGTACCAATAACCATTTCGGTAATATGGACTAGAAACACTTTTATTAAAGTTACTTGACTTTAGAGAATAAGTTTTTAGCATACTTCCTGATGTTAATGGTACTTCATATTTATAATTGCCATCTGTTTTAGTTAAACCTTTATCGGTGGCTATTTTATTATAAGCATTATTATAGTCAGTTGTACTTGATAAATAGCCTACTTCTGCAACTTTTAGATTATCAACATTATGAATATTATCAAATCTGATTTCCCAATTCATTTTCCATGTTTTTTGGTCTGCACCTACATAACTTACAGAGTAATATGTTTCATTATTTACTTTACAATATTTATTATATTGTTCTTCTTCTTTTTCCCATTTAGCATATAAAGTTAAATCACTATAAATGCGTGTTTGGAAATTGAATATACTACCATTTGCAGTCTCCCAGCCTAAGAAGCGATAGCCACTTCTTGTGGGAACTCTTGGTACACTAGCGCGAGAGCCTTCTTCCACTACTTCACTACTTATACTAGTGCCTCCGCGACTATCAAATTTTACAGTATATTTATTTTTAGTAGGAGTTGTGCAACTACCATCATTTTTCCATTCGGCTACTAAATTTATATTTTCATAAACAGAATTATTAAAGTTATAAATTGAACCATTTTCAGAATTAATATGCCAAGCTACAAAAGTATAACATTTACGAGTTGGGTTAGAAGGACGATTTGCTTTATTTCCTTCATAGACTGTTTCACTAGGAACACTTGAGCCTCCATTAGAGTTAAAGTTTACAGTATATTTATTTTTGGTAGGAGCATTACAACTACCATCTTCTTCCCATTTAGCTTCAAGGACTATATTACCATAGACTGGACGACTAAAATCATATTTTACTCCATTTAAGTACCAACCTAAGAAGCGATAGCATTTACGAGTTGGGTCTGATGGACGGTTAACAGTTGAACCATCTGTAACAGTATCAGTAAAACTACTATCTCCATTGTTAGGGTTAAATCTTACTTGATATTTTTTAGATTCCGTTTTAGCCCATTTAGCTACCAAAGTAATCTTTCTTGTTACAGGAGTTGAAAAATCGTATTTTACTCCATCAAGATACCAACCTAAAAATTCATAGCCACTTCTAGTTGTTACACGATAATCGGCGGTATCTCCTGCGACTACTAATTGTCTTGCAACATAACTTCCACCTTGAGAATCAAAATTAACAGAATAATAAACATTACTTTTACAATTATTTTCACAATAACAGTTATAACTACCACAGTAATTATTAGTAGTGTTATTATTGCTATTATTTGTACTATTGTTAGTATTATTATTAGTATAATAGTTATTATAGTAGTAATTATTTACAACTGGGGAACCACTGCTAGAACTATTTGAACTACTAGTACTGCTAGAATTACTTGAGCTAGAAGAACTACTTGAAGAACCTATATAATTACCATTTTTATCATAGTTTTCACTATAATATTTTTCGTAATTTTCGTCATGTTCATAATTAGCATTTGAATTATTATTACTAGTATCTTCAGTATCATTACTATCTGCTACTTCATTACAATTAGGACAATAAACATTACTTGCAATTGATGTTACAATATAATCTTCTTTATCAGCACAACTTAAATATACTTTCATTGCATATTCATTATCAAGTGTTTTAGTTGTTTTGATATAACTATCTTTTAAATTACAAGAATTTCCTTTCTCATCAACAAATTCCATGACTAATTTACTATCAATCATTTCTTCTAAGCTAATTTGAGAGGAACTACCAATCTTTTCTGGTAAATTTGAACCTTTGAAATATTCAAAACCTGCGTCTTTCATTAAATTTATATTGGTTATATAAGTTGTCTTAGCAACTAATGATTTATTTTTATTTTTAGGATAGATAAAAAATATTATCCCAATTATTATAAATATCACTAAAGTAATTACAAATACTTTCAACCAACTTACCCTATATTCTTTTTCCATAATACCACCCTTACTTTCCATACTTTAAGTATAATACTTTATAATAGAGCTTGTCAAGAAAAGATTAAAAAAAAGAACAAATTGTTGTGTTTTAATAAGTAATTACACATGTTTAAAATACTTTCTCACTTATTATTATATAAATCTTTAGATTTAATGTTAATATTTTTTAGTGCTTACATTTTAAGAATATCTGGTAAAATAAAAAAAGCTTTATTTAGCCTTTTTATCTTTTTCTTCGTTGCTTTTTAATTTTTTAGTTATGCTTTCTAGAGTTTTAATAGTAGATTCTTTTACTTCTCTTGCAGCGTCTTCAATTACTGGTGTACCTTTTTTAATAGCATAATCTACTAAATCGTCCGCTTTTTTCTTGATTTTTTTAGCTTGTTCTTTAATAGTGTCGGCAACAGTTTCTTTATCAAGATTCTTTAAATCTTCTTTTATTTCCGCAACTTTTTCTTCTATTGCTTCTTTTACATCTTTCATATCAATATTTTTAGCTTTAGCAACTAAATCGTCCATTTTTTCTTTTAAGTCTTTGCGAAGTTCTTTACCACTTTTAGGGGCAAATAATACGCCAAGACCTACTCCTATTCCAGCACCAACTAAAAATTTAGCTAACCCACCTTTTTTCTTTTTTTCTGTTTTTTCCTTTTTACTCATTTTCTTCCTCCTTAATTTTTTTTACTTTTTTATGAAAAAATAGTTTAGACGCGACAGATGAGACAGCATCGACTATTTTATCAGTTAATGTTACTATTTTATCAGTAGTAAAATCGACTATTTTAAATAACCCATTTAATGATTCGACTTTTTCGTTAACATCATCTACTACTTTTTCTACTTTATTAACCGTGATAATAGATTTAATTCCAAGTATTATACCCACGACTAATAAAGCGATTAATAATAAATATATTATTATTGGTAAAAATGATAGCCAAAATTCCATTATTCACCTTCCTCTCTATTTTCATACATTGAATCAATTAAATCAAATAAATCACTTTCTAAAGTACCATCATCAGTGCTTTTTAATTCGTCTATTGAAGTAATAGCATCACTCTCTAAAGTATCTTCTGGTAGTTCTTCTTTTATTTCTTCTTTAGATGTATCTTTATCCTCTCTTAGAGTTATTACCTCATCACTACTATCTTTTAATAATTCGTCTATTGTACGAGCTTTTTCTAATTTTTCTTCTAATATTTTATCGTCATAATCTTGATAATTCTTAATAATTACATCATCTTTTTCTTCTTCCTTTTTAGGAGAATTACCGAATGCTTTTTTACGAACGGTATCAACATCAAGTCTTTTATTTATCGAAGATTTACTTGTAATTTCTTCAGGGGTGTAATTTTTATCTAAAATACCATAGACAGGACTTATAATTGGTGATGGTTTAAATTTTTGTGTTTCTTCTTTTTTCTCAATACGACGATATTCTGTTTTTTTCTCAGGTCTTGGTGTATTTTGCTTAGTTAAAACATTAGTCTTTCTAGGGGGTGTTTTAATACTTTCAAATTCTTCTTCATCAAAAGCAGGAAAATTAAATGTTTTATCACTACGAAACATATCTCGGTCAGATACAATTTCACTTGGAGTATTTCTTACTACTTCTTTTTTTTGAGATTCCTCAAGTCTTGTTTCCTCTTCTATCGCAGGTTTTAAATTATTATAATAATTATTTTCATTAAAAGACTTTTCTTCAATAGTCTCATTTCTTACTGGTTGTATCTCTTTTTTTGGAACTTGCTTTTTTTCTAAAACAGGAATTTCAATTTCTTCTTCTTCAAATAAAATATTTTTAAGTTTATTTATTAAGCCCATTTTTTACACCTTCCTATTTAATATAATCGGGGTCGTTTTCTTCGTCTTGTGCTTCTTCATCAGTTGCAAATTCAAGATAATTATCACTACCAACGATTTCAAATATATCAAAATTTTCTTCTACTGTCTCTATATCATCTATTGCAAGATAACTTTTAATTACACTGCTATTATATGTTATAGAAGATAAAACTGACATAGCATAAAGAACACTACTATTAATATCATTCTCATATACTATTACTTCTATTTTAGCATAATTATACATAATTTCAATCAAATATTGATTATTTTTATAATTATTTATTTCAATATATCCATTTCTACCATTAATTTCAATAAGTTTAGAATAATATGCATTCTTATTTTCATTATAAGTAAATTTAACATTTTTATTATAACTTACTATGTCAACATATAAATAGAAAGTATATTTATCACTAGTAAATACTTCATTATAATTATCACTATATTTAATACTTAAACCACGGGGAAGATAATAGCGATAACCAACTCTGTTAGTATTTCTAGTTATTAAATTACTATTTAATGCTTTATCAATTATATTATCTAAGTTATCATTTTTAATACTAGTACACCCAGTCATAAAGATTAGGATAATACTTAGTAGGAATATTTTCTTCATATAGCCTCCTACAATTTATAATTATAACTAAAAATACTATAAAAATCAATTTATAATTTTAAATATATTAAAAATTAAAAAAAAGAACAATTTAACTTGCCTATAAATAAGATACAAATTCTTCTCTATTATGTTCTTCTGTTGCATATAATTTTTTGGCTAAATTTATTACTTCAGGGTCAATATTTTCTTTATGTTCATACATATTAAGCTTTTCTTTGATGGCTATTACACCCTTTTCATTTCCCTCAATCATAAGTTTAATAATATTTTTATCTTCTTTATTTATGGTCATGGCCTCACTCATAAGACGACTAGATAATTTTTTTAGGGCACTTATTTCTTTTTCTTCGGCACCATATTTAGATAATAATTCTTCGGCATCTTTACAGAATTTTTCATATTCAAGTTTTTGTTCTTTAACTATTTTTAATATTTCTTCATCTTCTATTTTATCTAGTACGCAGTCTATACCTAATAATCCCATTTCTGCATTTTGATAAATAAGATTTAAAAATTTAATATTTTCATTTTCTTTCATTAAAAATCACCTATATATAGTATAGGTTAATTTTTTAATTTTATACTTAAAATAGTTTTTAAATATTAATGAGTGATAAATTAAAAATGAAACATCAACTTTTTTTACATGAATACATAATTTAGTTTTTAGAAAAGTTAAAAAAAGAAGTGACAAATTATCACTCCTAAAAGCACAGATACCTTTAATTATACTTCTTGAACAACTGCGATAATCATTGGTTTACACTCAGTTTCACCATAAAGATAATAACTAAGTTCATCTCTTATTTCTGTTTTTATTTTATTATAATCAACATAGTTTGGAGTTATATTTCTTTCAATAATGGTAGTACTAATCTTTTTTATTTCACTAATCATATCTAAACTATCTTTTATATAGATAAATCCTCTTGTTGTAACTTCAGGACCTACTAATAATACTTTATCTTGTTTTGAGATAGTAGCACTAATTAAGACAATTCCATTTTCACTTAACATTTCTCTATCTTTAATTACTAACTCACCAACATCATCACTAGATTTACCATCAATTAAGCAATCATTTACTTTTACTTTTTCTTGGGTTGCAATTAAAGTGCCTCCCTCAAATAAAACTACTTCTCCATTTTGTTTTAAGATAATATTTTCTTTTGGAATACCTAGACTATTTGCTAAATCAGCATTACCGACCATATAACGATATTCCCCTTTAACAGGCATATAATATTTAGGACGCATTAACTTTATCATTTGCATTAAATCTTCACTAGAGGCATGATGTAAGATTGTTTTATCACTTGGAATATTTATAACTTCACAACCTACTTCTGATAAATCATTTTCTAGTTTTACTAAAACTTTTTCATTACTGTCATAACGAGGTTCGGAGAAACAAATTGTATCTGTTGATTTTAATTTAATAAATTTATCATAACCATTATAAATTTTAATCATTGCAGCATAGGGACTTGATTTGTCATCACAAATAAGTAATATAGAATTAGAATCATTAATATTAGTTAAATCTCCGAGAATATCTTGTTCTATTTTTAAATATCCTTCATTTAAGCCAAAATTAATCATATTTTGAAGTCTTTTACCCATGATAATAACTTTACGATGGGAATTACTGGCGGCATTAAATATTTCTTGTATAGTATATAAATGGGTTGGTAAAACCATAAAGAATATTCGACCATCGGCTTTTTTAATTGAATTACGGAATATTTCTTCTAATTTATGATTAGGAGATGTATGGCCTATATTTTCACTAAAAACTGATTCTGATAAAAGGCATAATACTCCAAGTTTACCTATATAAGCAATTTTACCTAAATCCATATCATAAGCACCCATCATAGAAGGGTCAAATATAAAATCACCTGTGTAACAAATGGCACCGTCTTTAGTGTTTATAACATACATAACAGCATCAGGAGAACTATGAGAGACACTTATAGGGAAAATACTAGTAGCCCCAAAGTTAAGTTTTTTATGGGCTTTTATTTCAATTATATTATCTTTATTGACACCCATTTCCATTAAAACATATTTTGTAAATTTGGTAGCAAATACTTTTAAATTAGGTAAAACTGATAATAAATCACTAGTGGCACCCATATTTTCATAATGACCATGAGTTATAAATAAACCTTTAATACGTTTTCTATTTTTAACAAGATAAGTAAAATCAGGGATAATATAATCTATTCCTAACATATTTCCACTGGCGTATTTAAGACCACAGTCAAATAAAAAGATGTCTTTATCTATCTCAACAACATACATATTTTTACCATTTTCGTCAAGTCCACCCAAACTAAAAATCTTTATTTTACTCATTTAAAATTCACTCCATTTCAATAATTAAATTAAATAAGAAAGATTTAAGATGTTTTTAATTATAGCAAAAAAGTTTAAATAATACAAGAGTATTTTTAAATTAGAGTAGTTTCATTAATTAAGAATAAAGATATTTTTATAGAACGAATTTTTGCGTTTTTTCGTTCTATAAATTTCCATGGAACGAATTTTTGCGTTTTTTCGTTCTATAAATTTCTATGGAACGAATTTTTGTGTTTTTTCGTTCTATAACCCGTTATTAGCATATTTAA
>CANQTE010000016.1 GCA_947626695.1 uncultured Bacilli bacterium
AGGAAATGAATTAAATAAAAATGTCGAAAAATCTACAAAAATATTTTAGCATTATCATTTGGGTGTGAATTGTAACATTTTAATAAATCAAAATAAAAAATATTATTTACATTTATACAAAAATATAATATACTTAATTTAAGCGAGACACTTAATAGTGCTTGCCTAAAAGTTTTTTTATTTAGGTTTACACCACTTACTTTAAGAGTTTGTGGTGTTTAAAATTTTAAAAGTATTTTTATTTAAAAATAATTAATAAAATTATTATCAATAAGAGAATAAAAATTAATAAATCTTTTTTCTTCATGATAATCACCTCCACATGGAAGGCAAGCACCACCAAGACCCCCTGAGTAAGGTATCTCGCATAATAAGATTATCATAAAATTTAATATATGTCAAATAAACCTGAGGAAATATGCCCTATAGTGAAAAAACTTACATTAAATTATAATTTTGCTGTTCCAAAAATAAAGTTATAATGCTATAATATTTTTATATTGCTCGTATGGTGAAATTGGTAGACACGATTGACTCAAAATCAATTTTCGCAAGAAGTCTCGGTTCAAGTCCGAGTACGAGCACCATTTGAAATCGAACTCCCTAAATTAGGGAGTTTTTTCACGTTTTAATTAATTTTACCCCTTATTTACCCCTTATTTTACAAAATCATTTAATACAGAAATTGTTTTTTCTTTCTTTTTTGGGAACATATGAATATATGTTTTTTCTATTGTGTCAACTGTATCGCCAACTCTATTGGCAACATCTCTTGAATCACAGCCTAAATATATTAATAAACTCACATGAGAATGTCTAAAGCCATGAATAGTAATATGTTTAACTCCAGCTATTTTTATATATTTATCTAAATATCTTTTTATTGTAGTTTGTGAAATATGCTTTACATTTCCAAATAAAAACATATTATTATTAAATCCATATATTTTTTCTTCATTTTTTCTATGTTCTTTTAAAAGCATAATTAAATTTTTATCTAAATCTACAACCCTAATAGAATTTTCAGTTTTAGGTTTTGTTATAACATAATCTTGTCCCCTAACTTTTACAGACAATGCTTTAGTTATATTTAAAGTATGATTTTTGAAATCAATATCATTCCAATTTAGAGCCATAAGTTCACCAACTCTTAATCCTGTATAATACAGAAAGTTAAATAAAATATAATAATATCTATTATCAACTACCTTTATAAATTTTTGAAATTCCTCATAAGTCCAAAAATTTATTTCTGCATCAGTCGGTTTATCTTTTGGTTTATCATCTCTAACATTTTGTATAGAATCAATTATTTTCTCGTCATAATCATAACATTTCCTCGCATAATTAAGCAAATCTTTAAAATAATTTATAATTGTATTTAGCCAATTGATTGAGCCACCTTTTTCAATAAGTTCATTAATCCAATTATTTATCGTATTTATTTTGATACTATGTAATTTATAAGTTTTAAAATAACTATATACATTTTTATCTAATGAACTTTTTAAGTTATAAAATACTGTTATTTTTAGAGTTTTTTTCTTATATTCTAGCCATTCATTATAAACAGTAGCAAAAGAAACATTATAATCAATTTCATCAACAGTAGAAACTTTTTCTAAAAATTCTCTTTCCGCAATTTGAGCCTCTTTTTTAGTGGCATATTTTTTACTTTCTTTTTGCTTTCTATTTCCATACATATCATAATAATAGCACCTAAAGTGCCATGTATTACCATTCTTTTTAACTTTCTTTTTATCTTTTTCTTGATATACTGGCATATTTAATCACTTTCCTTTCTATAAACTTAAATCAAAATCATCTTTATCATTTTCCTCTTGTTCTTCTTGTTCTACATTTATTGCAAAATCATATCTATCATTAATAATATCATCAGCTAAACTTTCATAATCTTCTAATTCTTGCTTGGGTTTTCTAAATAAAATTTTATCTAAAGCACTACAAACTTTAAATAATAGATTTTTCCATTTATTTACTTCTTTTTCCAATTTTTCTTTTAATTTATTAACTTTACGTGTTAAATAATTAACTGAATTATCTAAAGTAGTAATCTGTTCTTTTTGTTCTTTAATTTCTTCATTTTGAGCTTTAATCTTATTTGTTTGTTCTTTAATAACCTTATTACGTTTGATAAGTTCCTCATTATTTTTTAAACTTTCATTTTCTAAAGATAATTTATTTATTGTATTATCTTTAGTTTCAAGTTCATTTTTTTGATATATATTTATTTGCTCTAAATTTCTAGAATATTCAATTATTTTTAAAACATCATTTGAATTATAACCTACAATATTCTTTTTAGGATTTAATACAGTTTTATTCATTTCATTTTGCGTTTTAATTAGGTTATTTTTAGAAGTTTTAATAATTTTTAAGGTATTTTCCTTTTCTTGTTTTAATTCTTCTAATTCAGCCTTATTTTCCTCAATTTGAAACTCTAATTTTGTTTTATGCTCTACACTAGCTCCAATATTCCCTCGATCGAGATTGAAGCCTCGCTCGATTATAAATTTATTAAATGAGTCTTGTAATTTAGCATAAGAGTTTTTACCGCCTTTATCTTTCCAAAATTGGTCGTTATTTAAAAACTTTCCTTTTACAGTTTCATAAACTATCTTTCCTTTACTATCTCTTAATAGTTTAGGAACAATAGTAACTTCTCCAGATTTTTTGATAATTTCTTCTTTTACTACTTTTCCGTCCTTATCTTTAACGAAACATTTTCTATCAACTTGATTTACTATTGGGAGAAAGTAAGCTTGCAAATGAGGAGTATCTTCATCATAATGCACTTGAGCTAAAATAATGTTTTCTTCTCCAACATAACTTTTTAAAAATTCCATACATGAATTAAAATAATTAGTAACTGATAATGGTATATCTTCTTTAGATTTAATTACAGGTACTTTAACATTTTGTCCTTTTTTAATTCCAGTTTTATAAGTTCTACCACTAGGAGCAAATTTCATACCTAAACTCTCAAAAAACTCCGCTCCACTTGTAAATGTAATACCATTTAGTAAATTAGTGTTAGGCTTATTTAAATATTCTATATTCCTATTCTTTAATGTTTCTTTTACTTGCTGATACAAATTTCTTTCAGTTAGTGATACATATTCAACATTAAATTTAGTTCTATCTTTATCGTAGTTTCCTGTTCCTTTTCGCTTATTCATTTCTAATCCAATATTGTATAAGTCTTTCGATTTATATTTAGTTTCTACTCTTAAAACTTGTTTTCCATCATACATTTTAACCCTCCTTTGTATATTCTTCTTTAGCTAAAGGTCTTTTATGACCTATCTCACTAGGGCATAGCCCAGTCGTGAGTTTAGGGAACTTCCCTAAAAACCCTTTGTTGTTTTTCGCAAATGCCTAAGCTTATCGCAAAGGCAAATGCTCCAAACAATTTAAAAAATAAAATATCTTACGATAAATTATTTTTTAAAAATTAATTTTTTAATTGCCCTTAAAAAATTGTAAAAATATTCACTATCGCCACTTTCATTTTCTAACGAAAACAAAACTGCCTCGTTCATTTTTTACGTACTTTTTCTAAAAAAAGTACCAAAAACAATAAGGTAATCTATTCAATACTCGGTTCATTATATTTAGCATAATAAGTTCTTTCTTCGCCAGTTCTTCTGCTTTCAATACAAAGACCTTCTTTTTTAAGATTATTTATATTTGCATTTAATAATCTACCGAAAGCAGAAGGGGTAATTAGTAAATTTAACTTACTTATTATTTCCGATATTGTAAAAGTAAATTCCTTTTGCTTAATAGCATAATTTAGAAATAAGATTAAATTACTATTTAAGTCATTACTTTCAACTTCCGATATTTCAAATATTAAGTTTTCATTTCTTTTTAAGACTATCTCAAATCCTGCAAAATCCCGACTTTCATAATTAAGAATTATTTTATTTTTAATATTGTTATCTTCCTTTAAAGTAATTTTACCATCTACTGAGCCATCTATTGCCGTACTTCCTAAAGAAGTGTTATTTTTATTTAAATGATGAACTAGAAGAATAGTAAAATTGTGTTTTTTACATAACTCACGATATTTAGGTATAACTACTTGTCCCATATCTTGGTAGTTATTTAAATCAAAATCGCTATCTAAATTAACTCCTGTAAACATATCTATAATAACAAATTTACCATTATATTCTTCAGCAAACTCGATAAATTCACATCTTAAATCCATTAGATTTAATTTTCTTTCATTTAATTTTTGTTCTTTAAATCTAAAATTATCGTCATTAAATTGTAAATTCATTTTATCAATTCTATCAAGTATTTGCATAGAATCCATTTCTGTGCTAATATATAGTACAGGAGAGGGACAAGTTCTCAATCCTAAAAATGTATTGCCTGTTGCAATTGAGTTGGCAAGCTGTAAGGCAAATAACGACTTACCAACTTTTGGCCTTGCTACTAGGCAATACAACCCATTAGATTTCATTAGATTTTCAACTATGAAATCTTTTTTAGTGAGATTTTTTCTCATTTCACTTATTGTCTCCATATTATTTTCCTAATTAATTTGAACCTCTTTAGCCATTTTTTGAAGATAACTAATATTTATTTTTAAATAACTTACTACTTCATTCATTGGTAGTAGTTTGCTAGGTAATTGATAGCCTTTATTAATTAATTCAACTTTTATTTGATTTTTTAATTTAATTGCACTATTATTACCTAGTCCAGTTAACTTTTTTAAATCATTTAAATCACACCATTGTTTTGATATTAAATTTAATGTCTCTTTTGCGTTCATTTTTTCCCGTTCCTTTCTTTTATTCTTAAATCTTTATTATATATAGCCATCGCCACATATCTATGGAAGGTTTTAGTTTACCTACAACTCTCACGACCACCGAGATAGTTTTTGAGTACCTAGTCTTGTTTTACGAGCTAATAATTACGGCGCTCACAATATATAGCTCTATATAATTGTCAAAGAGCAATTTTTTAGTTGTATTTTTATTGAAAATGCAACTTATAGGTTGATTATATTATAGTTTTATTTATTTGTCAACTAAAAAGTTGCAAAACTACGCTATTTCATGAAAAAAGTTGCAATTTTGTTTATTTTATGTTATATTGTTGTACGAAAGGAGTTGTTGAAATGAGCAATGATATAGAGCCAGTAGGAAAAATGATTGCAGAAGCTAGAGAAAAAAAAGGTTTATCAAAAAGAGAATTATCAAGAATTGCTGGCATAAGTGATACTGAACTTGCTCGTATCGAATCTGGAGAAAGAGAAATACCTAACCCAAAAACATTAAGGAAGATAAGTCAATGTATAGATGTTAATTACAACGATTTAATGTATGCGGCAGGTTTAGGAATACAAGTTACACCTTTAAATCCTTTTTTAAAAGATTATTATGCAGGATTAAGAGGAAAACAAATTGATGATGCTTTAGTTAATACAATGGGAAGTGTTGAAAATTGGCAAACTTTAGTTGATTCTTTTAAACATAAACTTGAAAATGAAAAAGATATTAGCGAACAAGAAAAAGAAGTTATGCTTCAAACAATAGAAGATACAGAATATCAAATAAATACCGCAAATGAGATAATAAAATTACTCAATAGTGCGAAAATGAATGAGAGGAGAGAAAATGACAAAGGAAAATAAAAAATTATATCTTATTTTAATAATATTAAATATAATTTTAATTGCATTTTTAATAACATCTATTGTTTTTCACTCTAATTTAGCAACAGGTCTATTATGGTTAGTAGCACCTTTAACAACATTAGTAAATGTTTATTTAGTAAAAAACTTTAGCATTAGAGGATTAAACATAGATAAAGAAGATTCAAATATGATAAATAGAAGTTTTGATGATACAACAACTATTGCAAGTGTAATATATATCTTAATTTACTTGATAATTGTCTTTTTAGAACAAGTAAAAGGTAATATATTAAGTTTAAAATTAGTCCAAATATCATTTTGCATAATTACAATAATATTTGAAATAATTATTAGTGCTAGTATATTTAGTGCTAAAAAAGAAACTAAAAAACTAATTGAAAAAAAGTATAACACAAAAAAATGACAGCAATGACACTTGTTTTTGGGAGGGGTACCTCCCATTTTTTAATGTCATTACCGTCACTTGCTAATGTATTTAATTAGTTAAATCTTTTTCCATTTGAAGTAAAATACTATGAATAACATAAATAGCTTCCTTTTCATATTCTATTACTTTTTTATAATCATTATATAAATATTTTTTTCCATATACATTAATTAAATTATTATTTAAGCTTTCTTGATAAGCACTTTTATTATTAATATTTGTTAAATTACTAAAAGACTTAATATAATCATTTATTATGGTTTGTTCATTTTCGATATATAACATGTTTGCCATATCTTTTATATGCATAAATCTATTTCTAAAAATTGGTTCTAATCTTTCATATTTAATACTCTCAAGTTTATCATCAATTACTAAAACACCTCTTGAATTTATTATATTACAAATATGTAATATCATTTTATTATAATAATTATAGTTATCATTATTTTCAAAAGTTTCTTTTAAAGCACATGAGTAGCCGTAGTCATCTTTGTAGGAAAAGTTATTTATTATACTTAAAGAGTCATTAATTAAATTATCATATTCAATATAAATATCCTTTATTTCTTCCGTTTTTAAATCGATATTTGTCTTTTCATTAAAAATAGTAAAGCCAATTTTTAATATTAAAAATAATAATATTAATGCTAAAAATATAAATATAATCTTTAAATTTTTTGTTATCATAACTAACCACCATTTAAATTATAACATAATATTGATATAATTGATATATTAAAAATTAAATATTTTTGTTAGATAAAATATTTAATTTTTAATGTGCCTTTGATATATCAAGTATTTACATAAAGTTTATAAATTGCGATTTTTTTTGATGACATTTTTTAAAAGTTCCCTAAAAATGTTAATTGTTGCTTGTTCATAGAAAAATTACATTTATATTTAACACAGTTTTTTGTAATATTGATTAAAGTCAAATATTATGATATATTTTTTATATGATAAATTGCTAGTACAGAATTTTATCTCTTGGTTGGTGGTGATGTTATATATGAGTGTAGTGTAGGCCATTAAATAGTAAAAATATAGCATAAAGAAAGGGAAAGGTGTTTATGAAAAAAATTAGATTAGCTATATTATTAACATTATGCTTTATGCCATCTGTTGCATTTGCTCAATCTGTTTCACCTGAAACAAAAATAATTAACAATAATAAGGTTGAATTAACTCCAGAAGAATATAATAAATTAATCGATATGGGATATACTGATTCACAAATTATGTTTTTTGATCAAGAGATAGTTGATAGAAATCTTAACAAAAATAGTGAATTAGTTAGTCAATCTGTTTCCTATTTAAAAACTATATATAAAGATGATAGTTATCGTGGAATTTCTATAAATTCTAAAAAGCCTTCATTTCATACTGAAGAAATTGAACTTACAAAGGAACAATATGAATTAGAAACTTCCAAAGCTTCAATAACAGATTATGATGGTTCTCACGATAGTGCGTATTATGGATATAGAACATTAACCACCTCGCTATTTAAAGAAGGAACATATGCAAATCCTGAATACCGTGTAACCAGTGTAGTTCAATGGGATTATGATTATGCACCTAAGACCCGAAGTTTCGACATTTTAGGTATAACATTTTCACACGCAAGTGATATAACTGTAAAAGAAGGAAGTCAATATGCTTTACAAACATATACAACAACATATAAATCTACAGGAAAATCTGAATTTGGTAATGTTAAATACTCTGATAATAGCGACCATTATACAAAAAATAATAATGGCTATGCTATTAGTATGAATTTGTTAGATGATACATCAACATATACAATTAGTGAAATGAATTCATATTTGGAATATACAGTTATAAAAAGAGGGTCTAATACCGTTAATAATTTACAATTTGGAAGCACGTATGTGCATGCTCAAAAAAATGTTGATTTATTAGATGTAGTAGGATTTTTGATGGATCCAAGTGCTTCTGGGCTTGCAATGTTTTTATTAAGTAATCCGGTTTCTCAAAAATATGATTCTGGTAACCAAACATTGGTACAAATGATAGGTATAAATTGGTAATTGCTATGAAAAAGAAAGTAATATTAATTTTATTATTAGGCTGCTTGATTTCCACTGTGACTCCTTTTGCTAATGTGAAAGCTAGTGATGGTTTAATTAATAATCATAATGTGTTAATTAACTCTAAAGAATATAAAAATTTAGAAAGTCTAGGATTTAACGATTATCAGATACTTAATATGACTCAAGAAGAATTTAATGCAAATAAAAACTTAACAGCTGAGATTATTTCTGTTGATACAAAATATATTAAAGTTTTAGAATATTTTGATATTACGGAATATAATAACTATTATAATAATAATTTAAAAATTAATTATAGTATTAAAGAAAAATCTTTAGATCCAATATATGTTGAAGAAATTGAATTGACTAAAGAGCAATATAATGCTGAGACTTCAGCAGATTCCAATCCTTATATTTCTAAACTGCCTATGAATACTAATAATGGTGAAATAGGTAATGCTAAAGTAACAACAGCTTATAAAACAATGCAAACATTTATTATGAAATTGAGTAATGACCAATATCGTGTAAGAAATGATTTAGTGTGGACAAAAATGCCATCAAATAGAGATGAAGACTTAATTAGACTTGAAGTTAGTTCCAATGTAATTCCTATAGATGCGTCTAGATATGGAAAACAATTATGGACTATATGTAGTGGAAATGATTGTGAAGACGGTGAGCAAGTTTATTCTGCTGGAAGCAGTAAATGGGCCGATGAGTCAGCCTTTTATTATAGAACTTTACTACCTAATTTAAAAAATAATGAATGGAGAGGTTTAAAACATTATACTGTTTCATCATTATGGATATATATGTATTATGATTTATCAAAAGAGCATGATGAAACCGTTTATGTTTTAGATGCTTATGGTGAGTATAAACATAAAGTTGGAAGTGATTATGATTCGATGCCACAAACACATGCTCAAGCACGAGACGTAAACTGGTAGTTTAATTTTGTTATTGTTATAGCACTAATAATCAGTAAACATAGTTTTGGGTTCTTAAGATTAAGGGATGATAACTTAAAAATTAAGTATCATCTTTTTTCATGAAACCATAATTTAGTGTTTAAAAAGAAGTGACAATTTTATCACTTTTTAAAGTACAAGCACCTAATTTTGTCACTTCTTTTAAATTTAAACGAGAGAGGAAGTAAAATTATGATTAAAGTTAATACTGAAAGAGGAACTTATTTATTTAAACTTGATGACTTATTAAAGTCAAAAAATATTAGTATAAATAAATTAATGAGAGATACTAATACCGATTTTAAAGTTATTAAAAGAATTATGAGTGGTGAACTTACTAGAATAGATATAATCGTTTTTGCAAGATTATGTGATTATTTAAATTGTAAAATTACTGATATAGTAGATTATCAAAAATAAGGCTATAATCTAATTATAGTGATGAACAATCCTCAAAGATAATCTCTTTTTTATGAGTAATTTACAGCATTTTATTAAACTAATTTTAATAGAATTGATGAGAAAAAATAATAAAATTTTACCCCTTATTTACCCCTTAAAATTTTAAAAAGTAATGAAAAAAATAACATTTTTAAATATTTTTAAATTAAAAAGAACCTGAAAATAGGCGAAATTAAAGAATATTACTAACAATTAAAATATATACTTCCGCCCGAGTACGAGCACCATTAGAAATTAATCTCTCTAATTAAGAGAGTTTTTTTAATATCACTATATACATTTCCTCTATATACTAATTTAAACTATATTCTAATCTTCTAATATTATCCCCTTATCACTTACAATTTCTATCATATTCAAAATAGATAACTTAGAACCAATTAAATCATCTATATTAATACTAACTAACTTAAAATGACTAGTTCTTAAATCACAATTATTAAAAGCAACATCTATAAAATTATCTTTTTCAAAATTACACTTATAAAACTCTATATCTCTCATTTTACTATGTCTCAAAATATTTTCTTTAAAACTAATATTATCAAACTTTCCTACTTCCATCTTTGTATTCTCTAGTTTAGAAAACTGTACTACACTATCAAAAATATTTAAATTACTTAAACTATTTTCAAAAAAACTAACATTAGTAAACTTACACCCATTAAAATCTACTTTACTAAAATTACTTTCTATAAAACTAACATTTAAAAATTCACAATTAACAAACTTAACTTTAACTAAAAACACATTATTAAAGAAAACACTTCTAAACTTAACATTTGTAAAAAGTACTTCTCTTAAAGTCTGAAACTTAAGTTCTAACTTTTCTAAATCTTCTTTTTGAAACGAAATCCCCGTTATATTCATTTCTAAAAAATTAGAAAACTTATCTTCATCTAACTTTCTATTAAACTCCCACATCATTATTTTCCTCTTTATATATTGAAGAAAAAAGTTCTGTTTCTTCTTCCTTTTCTTCTTCTTTTAAATCAAGTTCTGGTAATTCACTTAAACTAGCAAGTCCAAAAGAATCTAAAAACTCTCTTGTTGTTTTATACATGTTAGGCCGCCCAGGTAATTTAGATTTTCCTACTTCTTTAATAAGACCCATCGCCACTAATCGTCTAATAATATAAGCACTAGAAACTCCCCTCATTTCATCTATTTCTACTCTTGTAATTGGTCCATTATAAGCAATAATAGCTAATACTTCTAAAGTAGATGGACTAAAAGTATTAACATCTCCTTTATCTACTAATTTTTGATAATATTCTTTATGTTCTTCTTTTGTTGTTAATTTAAAAGCATCACCTAAATAACTAATTCTTATTCCTCTTTCATCACCCTCATAACTACTCTTTAATTTTAATAATAATTCTTTTGCTTCTTCTATACTAATAGACATAATATCACATAAACTATTTAAACTAATACCTTCATCTCCTACAACAAAAAGTATTCCCTCTAAAATTCCTAACTTATTCACTTAAAATCTTCCTCTCTACCATAATTGGTCGAAAATTATCTTCTTGCCATAAATTAATCTCATTATTCTTACTCATAGTTAAAATTGCTAAAAAAGTAACAATTAAAAAATCTCTATTATATTCATTAAATAATTCTACAAACTCTACTTTTCCCCTAACCTCAAGTATCTTTCTTACATCATTTATTCTTTTTTCTATACTATACTCTTTTTTAGTAATTTTAGTATTAATAGGCTTTTGAAAGTTCTTTCTTACCATCACATTCTTTAATGCTTGAGTTAAATCCTCTACTGTAATATCTCCTAAATTAATCTTTGGATTTGCTATTATATCTTTCAAATTACTAGGACTTTTAGTAAAAAAATTATTTCTTTTAAGTCTATTTGCCTCTAAAACATCAGTTATTTTTTTATATTTTTCATACTCAAGTATCTTTCTTTTTAAATCTTCTTCTGATTCAATCGAAAACTCATCTTGATTATTTACATCATTAGTATCATCATTAACAAGCATTTTACTCTTTAAATGAATAAGCTCTGATGCCATAACTAAATAAGAGCTTGCAATATCTATATTTCTACTCTTTTCTTTTTCAATAAATATTAAATATTCATCTATTATAACTTTAATATCTATATCATATATATCCATCTTAGAAGTTTTTACTAAATGTAAAAGAAGGTCTAATGGTCCCTCAAAATCATTTATCGAAAACTTATAATCCATTAGAAATCCACTTCCCTTTATTACTCACAACTAAATCCTTCTGCTTCCATTTCAAAATTAACTACTTTAGCATCGGTATCTAACTCAAATGTATCAGCATTAAATATTGTAGCTCTCTCTGCTTCTTTTAAATTAATATTAGTGGTAATTGTAAAAGTATTATTATAATCTAAAAATGAAGAAGCAATACCAGGACGTCCATTATAACCTAAAGATAAATTAAAATATTGTTGATAAACATTAACATAATCATTATCAGTTGCACTATAACTTACAACACTACTAACTTCTTTTAATAAATTATTCTTAAAACTATATGTTACTTTCTCATGTTCTCTTGAGCATACTAATACTTGCGAACCTGTAGAATCTGTGCCAAGTGTTACTGCTGGATAATTAGAAGCATCTATTTTAGCTAAAACTACAGCCCCTAAAGAATCTTTTACTCCCTCACCCAGAGTTTTTACAATATTTATAGCTTCATCTCCCCCAAAACTATTCCCATTTACTTTTATTCTCTCCAGTAAAGTATGTTCACTTGTATATAACTCTAAATAATAATTTAAGCTACTTAAAACTAAACTATTACTTGTTATATTAGTAACTTTAAAACTTAATGTATTATTATTAATATCAACATAAAAACTATCTACTTTAATATCTTCTTTCGTAATACTTAAATCTGCCGTTAATTCATAATAAGTATTATTATCTGTATCATCTTCTCTATCAGGTGGAACAATTGGTGTTACAGCATTTCCATTTCCCTCAGGCACACTTATATCTTCATGATTAAAATATTTATTATAAAGGTCTGATATCTGAGGTAAAAACACTACTAATAATATAAATAATGTTAATAATACAAATATTCCTACTGAACTTTTCCTTCTACTCTCAAAAATACCAATAGTCATTGGTTTTAATTCATCTTGCTCTAACTTAAAATTTTTAATTTTTTGTTTTGCCATAAAAATCCCTTCTTATTACTCTTTATTATAGCAAATATTTAACCAAATAAAAAGAACTTTTAGTCCTTTGGTTTAAAAAATAATGTCATAAGTCCTGCAAATACTACTGCTCCGACAATTGCAACACTACCTTTACTTAATAGTCCACTAAATATTCCAAGTATTCCATACATTCTATATCCTTCTAATGCTCCTGTATATAATAAATATCCAAAATTAGAAATAATAGTTGTCGCCCCACCCCCACAAGTAGCAATTAATTTATCATAAACTCCCAAAAAAGCTAAAAAACTTCCTAATACTGTAAATAATGTTGTAACATGTCCCGGTGTAAACTTTGTATTATCAAGTATTATTTGTGCTATCGCACACATTAACCCCGCAAAAATAAAAGCCCAAATAAATATCATTATGAAACCTCCAAACTAACCGCATGTGCTATTCCAGGTATTCCTAACTTTTGATTAGCAAGTTGTACTGATTGTAAAGAACCTGTTGCAATTATTAATATTTTTTTATATTTTTTACAATTAATTATCTTATCAAATAATACTAAAGGAAGCGCTATAGGTCCACTTGCTCCAGCATAAGTATCCATATTATTTGTATAAACTTCACACCCTGCATCAATATATTTCTTTAATCTAATATCATAATTTTTATCAAGTATATCTAAAAGTATTTCTCTTCCTACTTCTCCTAAATCTCCAGTTACTACTACATCATAATAATTAATACTTCTCTTCATTTCTATTAAATGGGTATTAAGTGTATCTGCTACTGCGGGTGCCATAATAGCTCCCATATTATTTGTATCATTTACTCCCATATCTATTGCTTTTCCAATTGTGGCACTTTCTACTTTAATATTTGTAACTTCATTTGTAAGTAATGTTGCAACAGCCCCTGTAGATGTAAAAGTAGAAGTAAGTTTTTTAATTGCCCCATATTCAACAGGATATCTAAACTGTCTTTCCGCATTTAAATTATGACTACTCGTAACTACCACTATATTGCGAGCCAATTTTCCACTTATAAAACTAGCTCCTGTAATTAACTCTTGTCCAAATGTTGCACAAGCACTATATACTCCTAAAAAAGGAATTCTATATTTAGAAGCATTATAACCAGATATACTAATTTGATTAACTAAATCTCCCCCAATTAATAAATCTATTTTTGAATTATTTAATTTATTATACTCAAGTAATTTATCTATAACTACTTGTTGCATTTTAATCTCTGCTTGTTCAAATGTTTTTTCACCATAATAATAATCATCTATAGCTAAATCATAGTTCTTTAATAAACCATTCTTTTCTTGTGGTCCTACTATTGAAACACTATCTTTAATATATACATTATTAAATTTTTTACTAGCCAAACACAATCACTCTCACAATCACTAAAATAAACGCACTTAATATTCCATAAAGAATAACACTACCTGCAAGTTTAAAAAAATTAGAACCTAACCCCGTTATTAAACCTTCTCTTTTATAGTCAAGAGCACTACTTTGAACAGAATGAGCAAAACCAGTTGTTGGAATTAATAAACCCGCTTTTCCCTTACTCATCCAATTATCAAAAAAACCTAATGCTGTAAATAAAGAGGACACAAAAATAACAATTAGACAAGTCCAAGAACTCGCATCTATTCTACTTAAGGCAAAAATATTCATCAAAACTTGAATAATTCCTTCTACTAAAAAACCAACTGTTCCTCCTATCAAAAAAGCATAAATAGTATTTTCTACCCTTTTCTCTTTTGGTTCATGCTTCTTAACTAATTTTAGATATTCTTCTTTGTTCATAAATACCTCCAAACTTATTATGTTGCAAATTAAAAAAAGTTATACTTATATTTATATAACTATTTTTATATTTTATTGTTTTTCAAAAGTAATAGTAATATTGTGTTTTTTACAAAGCGTTAATAAAGTTTCATAATAAAAACGATTTTCTCCATTTTCATATTTTTTTAAGCCAAATTTACTTTTATTTAATTCTTTAGCTAATTCTTCTTGGGTGAGTTCTGTCCATTGTCTTAAAATTTTAAAAACATCTTTAGGTTCATAACTATTAGCAATAAGTTTCATGACGTATACCTCTTTTCTTTTATTTTAAATATTTAGGACTATCTACCCTACCTAAAAGATAATCAGCAGAAATATTATATTTTTTACATATTGCATATAAAACATGCAGAGAAATAATATACTTTCCATGTTCGTAGGCAACTATTATAGTAGGAGCAATATTAAGTTTTAAAGCAAGCTTAACTTGAGTTAAATTGTTCTCTTGACGAAAAGCTTTTAATCTTTTTCCACTTTCTATTAAATCAACATCAAATTTTAAATTATCATATTTTTTAATATCTGTAAAATTTAAAATATAGTCTAAAGATACATCGAAATAATTGCAAAATTCTATTAGTCTCTTAATCGGAAAAGTATCATTTTTAGTCTCCCACATAGAATAAGTACTTCTTTTTATTTTTAAAATTTTTGCCATTTCTACCTGAGACAAACCCCACTCTTTTCTAAGATTTTTCATTATATTAGTATCATACAATTTAATCACCAATACAATTTTCTCATTTATTATTTATATTATAAATATAATGCCGTTTATGTTGAGTTTTTTCTTGACATTTATGATTAATAAGTTTATAATTTTAGTATAAGTTAGAAATTTCTAATATTATTGATAATTAGAAAGAAAGGTTGATATGAAATTAGAAAAGTTAAGTAGAGGAAAGTTTATTAAAACAAGTATTATAGTTTTAGTAGCTATAAGTATAATTGGAGTTATATTTATAAATAAAAGTAAAGCTAAATATAGAGTAACACAAAGTATTCAAATAGTTAATGGTACTGTTAATTATAAATTAGCAGATTTAAATGTACTTGCTTTATATAAACAAAAAAATAAAGGCGATACGAGTGATAACAACTATGAAAGTATAACTGATGTGCCAAGTGGAAACTACGTAGTCAATACAGATAAAAGTTATTGTACCATACCAGAAATTACAGAACAACAAAAAAACATTCCAATGGAATATAAAGATAATGGAGTATATATAAAAATAACTAAAAAAGGTACCAAATGCTATGTCTATTTGGATATATTATCAACAGCAAAAGATGTCGTTGATAGGTTGGGTCTAAAAGTAAATAGCACAGACGAAGGGTGCCCTGCTTATGAAGATGCTCCATCAATAACTAAAATAGAAGATACAAAAAGTTTATTATGTAGAGGAATAGATGATTTTGGAGATACTTATTATTATCGAGGAAAAGTAACTAATAATTGGGTCAAATTAGGAAACTTTTATTGGAGAATAATAAGATTTAATGGTAATGGAAGTATAAGATTAATTTATTCTGGAAATGGTAGTCCTGTTGAAACTGGAGATAATGCTCTAATAGGTACATCTGCTTATAATAATTCAATTTTTAATTATAATGCAAAATTTGTAAAATATATGGCTGATAATATGAGTAATAGTACCAAAAATCCTAAAAATAGCATTATAAAACAGGTAATAGATGATTGGTATGAAAGCAAATTAAAAAGTTTTGGCAGTAAACTAGACGGAACAGCAGGTTTTTGTAATGATGCAGACCGACAAGCTACGACATCTTTTAAGCCTTATGATAGAATAATTAATAGGATACCAACATTAAAATGTGGTACACCAAAGACGAATTTATTTACAACAAATGATGGAACAAAAGGCAATCAAAAACTTGATTATCCAATAGGTCTAATTACAGTAGATGAAGCAAGTTTCGCTGGAGCACTTTGGAATTCTTCAAATATGGGTTTTTATTTAGATGCTGGTGAAAATATATGGACGATGTCTCCATACTCCGCTAACGGTAGTTCTTATGTTGGCGTATTCACGGTGGATTTTGCTGGTGGACTTGGCAACAGTAATGGCAGTAGTGTAGATACCGCTTTGGGTGTAAGGCCTGTCATAAATTTAAAGGCCGATACTCAATTTACGGGCCAAGGTACTTCAACTAACCCTTATGTTGTAATTTAGCCTGCTTAAGTAGCTCTAATTCATACTTAAGCATAATTAAAATAGGATGCTCTCCTATTTTTTTATTCCTCAAAAAAAGCACCTAACTAGGTACTTCTTCACTTTCATATAAAACTACTTTCTTTTTCTTTAAACTCTTCTGAACATCAATAACTCTCTGATTAGATGACCCACAATATTTAAGTAAAAAACTATGTAATTCATCTTTATATTGCCCATCAACTAAAACATCTATATAATTTAATACTTCTTTATCCATTAAATCTCTATCCATCAAAAATCCTGTCCAAACCCATATATTTTTATCAGGATATTTAGCTTTAAATATTTTAGCTAACTTCGTAGTCCCTTCTATATTTTTGGGGTGCATAGGCTCTCCCCCTAAAATAGAAAGTCCTGCAATATAATCTTTACTAGCAAGTTCTATAATTTTATCTATAACATCATCATTAAATTCTTTTCCCCCATTAAAATCATGTGTTTCAGGATTAAAACAATTAAAACAATTAAATGTACAACCCTGCATAAAAATAGAAACTCTTACTCCTGGTCCATTAGAAATGTCCATCTTTCTTATTTTATTATATCTCATAATTAAACTTCTTCTGCATCTTTATTATCTATATGCATAACTCTTTCTTTAATCTCTTGTGTTCTTCCTTTATTCCAAAAATTAGAACCAATATAACCACAAGTACGTCTTGCAACATTCATTTTATCATGGTCTCTATTCCCACAGTTAGGACAATACCACTCCATATTATCATCAATTAATATTTCTCCTGTATATCCACATTCATGACAATAATCGAGTTTTGTATTAAGTTCAGCATACATAATATTATCATAAATAAACTTCATAACTTCAATAACAGCCTCTAAATTATTAGATAAATTAGGTGTTTCTATATACGAGATAGCTCCTCCTGGACTAAGTGCTTGAAATTCACTCTCTAGTTTTAATTTTGCAAATGCATCTATTTCTTCAAAAACTGGTACATGATAAGAATTAGTTATATAATCTCTATCTGTAATACCCTTTATAACTCCAAATCTTTCTTTTAAACATTTAGCAAACTTATATGTTGTAGATTCTATTGGTGTTCCATACACACTATAATCTATTGCCTCAGCTTCTTTCCACATCTTACAAGCTTCATTAAGCTTCTTCATAACTTGTAATCCAAACTCTTTACCTACCCCATTATCAGTATGTGAATGTCCTGTCATATATTTAACACATTCATATAAACCAGCATAACCTAAAGATATTGTTGAATACCCATTATGAAGTAAATCATGAATAGACTCTCCTTTTTTAAGTCTTGCTAATGCTCCATGTTGCCAAAGTATAGGAGCAACATCACTAGTAGCTTTAGAAAGTCTCTTATGTCTAATTTGTAATGCTCTATGACATAACTCTAATCTTTCATCAAATATTTTCCAAAATGCATCCATATCTTTATCACTAGATAAAGCAACATCTACTAAATTAATAGTTACTACTCCTTGATTAAATCTTCCATAATATTTAGGCTTTCCATTGGCATCAACATAAGGAGTTAAGAAAGAACGACACCCCATACATGGATAACATTGTCCATTTCCATTTTTATCTATTTTAAGTTGTTTCATAATCTTTTCTGAAATATAATCTGGTACCATTCTCTTCGCTGTACATTCTGCCGCAAGTTCTGTTAAATACCAATATTTACTATTCTCATGAATATTATCTTCTTCTAATATATATAATAGTTTAGGAAAAGCTGGTGTAATATAAACACCTTTTTCATTTTTCATACCTTGTATTCTTTGTCTTAATACTTCTTCGATAATCATTGCAAGTTCTTCTTTATATTCGTCTGTTTCTCCTAAATACATACATACAGATAAGAAAGGTGCTTGTCCATTTGTTGTTGTCATAGAATTAATTTGATATTGAAAAGTTTGTACTCCATCAGTAATTTCTTTTGCTAAATCTTCTTTTGCATATTTCTCACATAATTCTTTATTAAACTTTCTTGCTTTATATTTCTCTAAATATTTATTATAACTATCTCTAACAAAAGGAGCTAAATGCGTAAGTGTTATTGTACACCCTCCATATTGACTAGAATTAACCGCAGTAATTAACTGTGTTGCAATCGTCATCGCTGTCAAAAATCTATGTGGTTTTTCTATCATTACTCCATTAATATTAGTTCCATTTTGTAACATATCTTCTAAATCAATTAAATCACAATTATGAAGCGCATTTTGTGCAAAATAATCAGCATCATGAAAATGAATAATTCCCTCATCATGTGCTTTAACTATATCTTCTGGAAGTAAAAAACGTCTTGTAATATCTGTACTTGTAATACCCGCTAAATAATCTCTTTGTGTTGTAACTACTTTAGCATTTTTATTTGAATTTTCTGTATTCCAATAATCACTTTCTCCATCTATTAATTCTTTAATAGATACATCAGTTGTATTACTCTTTCGTACGAGCTCTCTTGTATATCTATAAGTAATATATTTTTTAGCAAGTTCATACTTCCCTATACTCATTAATTTTCTTTCAATAATATCTTGAATATCTTCAACAAGCATTCTCTTTTTCCCAAGTTTTTCTATATATTTAATTATATTTTTAATTTGTGTTGAACTAGCTTGGTCCTCTTCTTCTACTTCTGCATTAGCTTTTAATATAGCCGCCTCTATTTTTTCTGGTGAATACTCCACCATATGTCCATCTCTCTTAATTATTTTCATTTGTTTCTTCCTCCTTAACTTTAAAAAGCATAACAAGTATATCACATTTTTAAAAAAACACATTGTTGCAATTGCAACATTTATAAATTTTTGCTATAATTTTTTTAAGAGGTATAAAATGATTCAAATTTTTGATAATATTTCCATTAAAAATCGCCTAAAATTATTAAAATTACTCGAGACACATACTTTACACATAAATAAAAATAGCTCTATCATTCCCATCATATCTAATGAAAATATAATAGGTATTATTACAAAAGGTTATGCTCAAATAATACGTACTGACCACAATGGAAATCGCACTCTTATTGAAGAATTACAAGAATATGATATCTTTGGTACCGAAATATCTTCTCTTAAAAATAAAGAATATGATTTAATAACTAAAGAACCAACAGATATAATTTTAATTGATTTTGCAAATATTATTAATTGTAAAGAAAACAATAAATCTTTTTACAATCAATTTACAAAAAATTTACTTTTAATATTTACATCTAAAATAAAAGAAAAAAATGAACGTTTAGAAATAATTACTAAAAAAACTATTAGAAATAAACTATTAGAATATTTTAGTATTGCATCAAAAAAGCATAGTTCCAAACATATCTATTTACCATTCACTTTTACTGGTCTAGCAGATTATTTAGGAGTTGACCGTACTGCCATGACAAGAGAATTAAAAAACTTAAAAGATGAAGGTTTTATTGAAATAAAAAATAAAAGAATAGAACTTTTATATGACGAATTTTAGCGTCCTCTAATTCTATTCTTTTTAATTAATATAATCTACAAATAAAGAAAAAGGACATATAAAAGTTGACAAATATCTCTAATTATAATAAAATAATATTGCAAAGAAAAATTTTGGGGCTTTAGCCAAGTGGTAAGGCATGGGACTGCAACTCCCCGAGCACCAGTTCAAATCTGGTAGGCCCCTCCAAATTGACAATTCTGTTCGAACTATTTATAGTATTGGACTTAATATACAAAGTATCGATTTCGAAAGAAGTTGATATTTTTTTGTTTTTATACAGAATTATTACATAATCAAGAAAAATGAAAAATAAATTTTTCATATGAGAATTCCTTTCGGAATTCTTATTTTTAAGTTATAATTATATAGTG